>NZ_JBILQX010000020.1:0-35001 GCF_044372965.1 Elstera sp.
GTCGTGCAGGTGGATATTGGCCCGCTCAACGAGCAAGGCCAATGTTACTGCTTGCGCTATCTGAGCAAATCGATCCCCATCCGCAGCCCCAATTGCCTGGTTTACCGCGAGCCATGTTTCTGAGACCCGGCGAGCCGCGTCAATTTCCCGTTGAAGATCGGCAAGGTTTGCTTGCGCCTGGGTGTCCGCCAATTGCCGTTGTAACAGTCCCCCAATGTCTTCACTGCGCTTTCTGATCGAAGCTTCAAGCGATCCGTGTCGGCTTTTCAGATCATCTTGAGGAGTGGTTGGTAGCCCCGCATTTTCCAAAGCTGTCAACGCATCGCGCCGCTCCTTTAGCGCGCCCTCAGCTTCCACTTTATCGGTTTCAGCCCGCTTCGTTCGCTGTTGGCGCGGGCTGATCTCATCGTCTGTCGCAGACTGCAGTTCGATAGCTCGCGGTAGGGAAAGTCCGGCGGCCGCGCAGGCGTTGGCTAACGCGATTTCGGCGTCATCAAGGCGGGCTTTGGCAACGGTTAGTGCTTCCACCGCGGCGTTGCCTTGGCTCTCCAAACCGCTCAGATTCGCCGTCTCGAGACCCAACTTCTCCTGGGCCGTTTCAAAGGCAACTTGGGCATCCTGCCGGGCTTTATTGTGGCGCGAGCGATGACTGTCGGTGGGTTCACCGCCGAGCAGCATTTTTCTCTGATTGACGATAGCCGTATAGGTAGCCTGCCGCGCGTCGCGATCCCTGACGGCCTCGGCCAGCGCTTTCTCCTCGTTTGCGAGATGGGCGGCGCAACGCGCAATCTCAGTGCCGAGTAAGTCGAGGGTTTTCTGATCCGAAGCAATCTTATCTTTGGATTGTATCAGCGCCTTGATCGTTTGGCGGAGTTCTTCGAGCCGGTCCTGGGCATTGTGATCGAAAATCTCAACCGCCAAGCCCATTTCCGAAAGAAAGGGGGCAAGGCGGAGGCCGATCTCGGAAAGGCTGTTTTCCGCTTCGAGGATTCTATCCTTTAGTGCGGTAAGGCGCGCTTCCGACTCCGCGACCCGACTTTCGATCTCCCGCTGCACCCCTTGCAACCGGGTGATTTCTCGCGTCTGCTCATCAATAGCTTCAGCAGCACCGCGATGCTGCTTCTCGAGTTCTGAAAGTCTGTCCCGGTCTTCCTCAAGCTTCCGTCGCCATTCGGCCACGACCCTCATCAGGGCATCGAAAACCTCCTCAGGCCTATCGATATCGCCGGGAACCCGGTCGGCCAAAGGCCCTTTGGCGAGCGCGTCACGCGCGGCGTTAAACGCCTCGACAGCAACCGATTGCCGCGCCTCCAAATCCCGAGCGGTAAGGTTTTCTTGAGATATAGAAACCTCTGCCGCCATACGGTCCCGCTCAGCGGCCTGGACTTGATCTAGAGCTGCGTCGCGCGCGTTAACGGCGGCCTCGAACTGCTCGCGCAAGGTCCGAGCCAACTCGGCGAGCGCCGTGTCCTCCATGACCGGGTGGTCAGTTGACCGGCAAACGGGGCAAGGTTCGCCGGGGTGAAGGTGTCGTCTGAGGTGCGCGGCTTCGCTTGACATTGCAGCGTCCGCTGCCGCGACCGGCTGTTTCAGAACCTCAATCTGCAGGTTGAGCTTTTCGGCTGTTGCCGCCGCCTGGGTCTTGTTGATTCCAGCGCGCGTGATCGATGCCTCTGCTTGCGTGAGCCGCGTTCTGCTGAGGGTCAAGGCAGTGCGTGCAGACCGGGCATCGTTACTCGCGTCACGAAGACGTCTCAGATCGCTCGTTGCTTGGGACAGGCGGTCGAGACGGTCGGTCGGCGCGGCCTCGGTGAGGCCCGAGCGCTCAGGCGCGATCCGATTTTGATTAGCTTGAGCCGCTGCAATTTTTCCTTCGGCCACCCCGATGGCTGTTCTGGTATTCGTCTTCTGCTGGACATCGCGCGCGATGAATTGCGAGAGCAGAGAGTGATCCTCCTGCCATTTTAACTTATTCGCGGCAGCGGTTATCCGGCCTTGCAGACGATCCTCAAGCAGTGCCCAGTTAGCCAAAAGCACCTCGTGGCCCTGAACGCTCGCGAGCCGCGATGTCTCAGCATCAATACTGGTTTGAAGTGCCTTTTTCCGGATACCGAGTTCATCACTTTCCCGTTTGGCGTCTGAGACGCCACGTGTGGTGACGTTCACCCGATCTTCGGCTTTTTGAACCTCATCCTTCGCCGTCGCTATTTGTCCATCGAGCGTTGTCGCCCTCGACCAATCCTCCGCAAAGCCCTTGAACACGCTTTCAGCTTCATTGCGCTTTACAAGGGCGGCGTCTGACGCCGTCTTTGCTGCCGCTGCGATGCCCTTCTGTGCAGATAGGGCGTTCGACAGAGTGTTTTGGGCCTGCGTGGCGCTGTTGACGGCCAAGGCCGCTGCGTCCCTCTCCTTCACTTCACCGCGAATGGCGCGGGCGGCATCCCATTCGCGCAACCATGCTTGATCTGCGCCGCAAGCCTCCAGTTCTTGACTTGCTGCCTGCAGGCGGGCTTCGGCCTTCGTCCAGTTTGCGCGGGCTTCTTCCAGGGCTAAATAGGTCTGAAGGTCGGTCGTAATCCCGCACAGCTCAATATCTTCGGCCTTTTGGGTGGCCTGTTGAGTTGCGATCTCGCCCGTGAGCGCAATCCGCTCTTCCGGCGTCAGGAGGTGGTGTTCGCCGCGGCGGGCCTCCAATGTTTCAAGGGCTTGCTTTGCCACGGTATGGCGGGCATAGACCCGGCGCGAAATATCCCGGTAGACCTCGGTGCCTGTTACTTTTTCGAGGATTGCAGCGCGGTCAGCGGTTTTTGCGACGAGGAATGCATCGAAATCCCCCTGCGCCAGGAGAATGGTCCGACGAAATTCGTCATAGGTCAGGCCGGTCAGCGCCTCGACCTGCTCGTTAACACTAGTGATCTGGCTTGCGAGGACCTGGTTATCGGATGTGCGTTTGAGACTGCGCTCGGCATTTTGCAGCTTACCATCGCGCCGATCACGCGCGCGCCTTACGACCCATTCAGCCTCATAGGCTGCCCCGTCAACACCCCGAAATCTTACCCGTGCGACAGCCCTCGCCGCCCCTCGGCGCAATACTGTGCGCGGATCGGTCGTTCTGAGCTCCTGGCCCTCGACATCGGCGATGTTCTCCCGCGTGCCATCCCCCGATAATCGCGGGCATTGCCCGTAAAGGGCGAGGCATAGTGTATCCAGTAGACTCGATTTACCGGCGCCGGTCTCGCCGGTTATCGCGAAGAGACCTGCAGAGGAAAGCGGATGAGTATCTAATTGAAGATGGAAGGGTTCCGCGAGGCTAGCGATGTTCTCGCCGCTGATCGACAGTATCTGCATGCTCTAACCCTCCCCGGCCACATCGCGGAAGGCTGCAAGATGATGGGCCTCTGGCGCGGTGCCGTGACAGCTTAGGAAGGCTTTAACGAAAAGGTCTTCGGGCTGGGTTTCTTTCAGGGAAAGGGTTGGCGTTGCAACGAGCGTTGCCTCGAGTTCTTCAGGCATCGTTCGATGGACCCTAATCCCGGCGGTGCGTACCGGTGCGTCTCGCAGCAGAGCCTCGGCCTTGCCAATCACAACAGCAGGCACTTCCTTGGTTGCAGTGAGTTCAATATAGACGAGCGGCCTTAACGAGGGGTCAGGGCTGTCAACGATCAGGGAGAGCGCTTTCTCAAGCTCCTCAAGGGGCATTGTTCCGGTTTCAGGGAGACGCAACACCTGCGCAGGCCAGGGGATTTCGCGATGGCGGCTGGTCACAGTGCGCCCCTGAATTTCAAGGATTGTGACCCCATGCTTATAACGAAGTTCCGATGCTGACATTGGAAAGCAGCTTCCCGAATAGCGCACTCTTCCGTCAGCGAGGCTTTGTGGCCGGTGCAAGTGGCCAAGGGCGACGTAATCCAAGCGCTCAGGAAAGATGTCGGGGGAAACCGCATGGGATCCGCCGATCAGGATGCGGCGCTCGGCACCCTCACTCTCAAGCCCCCCGGCGCAATGGAGGTGTCCTGTTGCAATAAGGGGTAGGTCGCCGATGACTTTGGCGGCGGCGGCGACAATGTCGGTATGGAATTTCCGAGCGGCTTCCATGACGGTTAAACCGTCTTCCGTTTCTGCAAATGCCACTCCCGGTAAGTCTGCGGCGCGCAGAAAGGGAATGGCCAGGACATACAACGCAGGGTCTCCGTTGGCACCTGGAACGGGAATCAGATGGCTGTTGACGTCGACTGTTGCCCCTAGGCGTCGAACGGTTCCGATCGCATGGATCCCGAAGCCTTGAAAAAGATCATTTGGCGCTTCGAGGCGTAAAGCCGGGTCGTGGTTTCCGCCCGAGATTACGATAACGAGGTCTGGTCGCCGCTGCTTGAATTCAGCGAGCGCTTTGTAGAGCAGCTTCTGGCTTTCACCAGACGGGTTAGTGTTATCAAAAACGTCCCCAGCGATGAGCAGGAGATCGATCTCCTCCTCGACGAGGATATCTGCAAGCTGCTCGAAAAATACTTGATGTTCAGCCTCGCGAGACCAGCCGTTTAAAGTTTGCCCGATATGCCAGTCTGCTGTGTGAAGCACGCGCATCAATAAAAATACTCCAGAGAGACGGGATTTATTCCAATCTACATGCAGATGAGTATCTTCGTATTTTGCTCTCAGGGTAGGTGATTGCACCCGTCATTGAGCGAGATTATGCAGTGAGCTTGTGCTATTTCAAGCGGAAGCTTGCATTGATTGGTAGGTGTTGCGGTATATGGATTCCTGTGTGCGGCGCAAGAGCACCGTAAGGCGGCGTTAATTAAGTTGGCTTACATAGGCTCGCCCGCTAATTAAGCGAATGCCGGATTGCTTAATTAAGGCAGTTGGCTCAAGCTTGCTGCATGTCCGAACATGCTTCTAATCGCCGGCTTGGCCGCTTTGTCGAAACCCCCGTCGCGGGTGAAATTGTGCGGGCCTTCGTGCCGCCAGCCCTACCGCCTTATCCTCCAGTTGACGTGTTGGCCCTCATTGACCGGTTGGGGCAGGCCGAGCGCGCGCTGGGGCGGTTGGATGGTATCACCATGTTGCTGCCACGCCAGGAACTGTTTCTTTACATGTATGTAAGGAAGGAAGCGGTCTTATCATCCCAGATCGAAGGGACACAGTCGACCCTCTCCGATTTGCTGCGTTTTGAAACAGAGGCGCATGCCGGCCAGCCGATCGACGATATCCGCGAAGTCTCGAATTACGTCGATGCCATGATGTACGGCCTTGATCGGCTGCAGGAGCTACCGTTATCGCTGCGTCTTATCCGCGAGATGCACGCGCGCTTGCTGCAGAGCGGGCGCGGCGGCACCAAGAGTCCTGGGGATTTTCGGCGTTCCCAAAACTGGATTGGCGGATCTCGCCCCGGCAACGCCCTTTTTGTTCCACCGCCGCCAGCAGAAATGGAGGCCTGCCTCGATGCTCTCGAGCGCTTTATGCACGAGGAAGAATCCCGTCTTCCGGCGTTAATTAAAGCAGGCCTTTTGCATGTTCAGTTCGAGACGATTCACCCCTTTCTCGATGGAGATGGCCGAATTGGTCGCTTGCTGGTAACGCTATATCTGTGCGTAAACGGCGTGCTGCATAAGCCTTTACTGTACCTGAGCCTTTACCTCAAAACGCATCGAACCGACTATTATCGGCTCCTCCAGGAGGTGCGCGAGCATGGTGCCTGGGAGTCCTGGCTTGAGTTCTTCCTGACAGGCATTGCAGATACGGCAAATCAAGCGTTCGACGCTGCAAGCCGCATTGTTGATCTTTTCAAAGCCGACCGAGAGAGGATCACCATGGAGAGTGACCGAGCTGGGTCGGCCCTTCGGCTGCATGAGCTTTTTCAGCAAAACCCATACCTCACGGCCAATCAGCTCGTCGAGAGGACGGGGCTCTCTTCCCCCACCGTCAATGCTGCGCTGGCTGATCTCGAACGCTTGTCGGTAGTCAAGGAGGTCACTGGCCGGAAGCGAGGGCGGGTCTTCAGTTACTGGCGTTATCTCGCGATCCTGAGCGAAGGCACAGATCCATTGCCGCATATTGAGTGACGGGTAGCGGCAATTCGTTGGTAAGGCATTGATATTTCGATGGAAAAGCCCTGTGCCATAATTCGCATTATGTGATTTGAAAGACATATTTCTGTATCAATTCAAACTGGGTCGACGGATATAGCCAGGTCTTTCGATAGCGTGCCAAGAGGTTCGTGCGTCCGGTCGCAAGACGGGGTAGCTTCACACCCTACAATGTTTACTTCCTCTAAAACGAAGCCGGGTGACGCAGCAACGCTCTGGGGCCCACCAGCGGGCCTAGCGTTCGAGATTTGCAATCCTGCGGGTCAGCCAGAACCATGGCCGCTTCACGATGTGGTGCGGTTGATCACGGTTATCCGCGATGCGGCGGCGGTTGTTCTGGCTCGGAACCACCCGGATCGTGCGCCTCTGGTAGAGCGGTTGCTCATTGGCCTTAGGGCGCATGCGGCGGAAATGCCTCGACGCCTTCGCCTGATCCCGGTGCCATCCCAGGGGGCACAGGGGCTCGAGGCGGTTTTTTCGAAACTCTTCCTCTCCATCCCGCCCGACTGCCCCTGGTCCGAGGGGGAGATTCGGGGGGCGTTGAGCGGTCTTGTGGTCGCTGATTGGGTACTCACCCCAATCCCTTTGCCCGGCACGGAAGCCTGCCCCAGCCTTTGGTCCCAGCAGGGAGCACGGCACTGGGTTAGTCTAACACCGCTGGCCCTGCCCGCCCTTTCGTCGCAGCCCCGTCGGGGGTACCATAGGACGGAAGACTCTGCGCAAGCCGCGCTTATTCAGGCTTTCCGCCAGGCGGGCTTCGATCCTCGCCAGTATATCGCGGGGCAGGTGCGTCGGACCCCATTCAGCGGCGCGGGGCCGCAGGCGGAAGCGTTTGCGGTGCCCCCGAGGTTCCCACCCCAGCGCCTGTGGTATGCGGCGTTAACGGTCGCCGAGCCAATCCAGGGGCCTTTGCTGCTGGGGGATGGGCGCTGGTTGGGATTGGGGGTCATGACCCCCGTGGGGCAGGTGGGCCGCCTAACCCTGCGCCCCGCCGCTGAAACGCTTCCCGATGCCGTCGCTTACCGGCTGCTGCCCGGCTGCCGTCCGCCGAAAGATCAAGCCCCGGCTGTTGCTGCCGCAATTCGCGCCGCCGTGATGAGCCTGGCGCGCGACGCAACGGGCGGCGTGCCGCTGCTCTTCTCCGGGCATTTGGCGGGGCCAGGGCCGGCGCGCTTGGGCAATCATCGCCATATCTATCTTGCTGTTCTGGATCGCGACGGCGATGGGCTTCTGGATGAAGTGCGCCTCATCGCCCCGTGGCGGGTCGACCGGTCGCCGGGCGTCGAAGGCGCTGATCCGGCGGCAGACCGAGCCGTCTTCGCCCGCGTGGCCGCCCAGCTGCGCATCGTTCGGGCGGGGGCTCAGGGTGTTTTGTTACTCGCCGCCCCAAAACCCTTGCCGCCCGAAACGTCCGCGATATGGACAAGCCTCACACGCTATCGCCCAACCCGCCACCCGAGGGGAAAAGCCGACGCGGCGTCGTTCATAGCCGATGATGTTCGCCTGGAACTCACCCGTCGCGGCCTGCCGCCCCCGGTCGATTGTGGTGTTCGCCGCATCGTCTGGCAGGGAGGTGTCTCAGCGCATCTCATCCTGAGCTTTGCGAACCCGCTGACCGGACCCATTCTGATCGGCCGCGATGCCCACCAGGGCGGCGGCCTCCTGTGCCCCGCCCCCGCACACGGCCCCGAACACGCCACTGGACAGATCGGTGCCGCTATCGAATGATTGTCGGACGAAGTCAGTCTTGCCGAGGGGTTTTGCGAGCGGCTCAGTACCCGCAAAAAGCCGGGACCCGCTCGAAATCGGCTAAAGGCTTGATTGATAAAGCGTTCTTTGACAGTGTGAGCCACGCCTCCCCCCTCCTTAGCCCTTCTGAAGCAAGCCCAAAACGACCCGCTCGCAAACGGCGCGATTTTGCGTTACCATACAAGGGCTTCCCAAGGGGGGAGCTTCTCCGGCCTTATTGGCCGGAGCCTCATTGAAACCACTTCGCGCGCTGGATAGGAGCCGATGAGCTTGCGCGTGCTTCTCCGGCCTTATTGGCCGGAGCCTCATTGAAACCTTGTTCGTGCGCTGGCTCTTGAAAGCCCGGCTAAGCTTCTCCGGCCTTATTGGCCGGAGCCTCATTGAAACCGCGCCGCCGCCCCGGGGGGGGGCCGCTTCGCTCCGCGCGCGCCTGCTTCTCCGGCCTTATTGGCCGGAGCCTCATTGAAACTTTTCAACGTCAAAGGCTGCCTTGACGTGCGACGTCGGCGCTTCTCCGGCCTTATTGGCCGGAGCCTCATTGAAACTACCGTTATTCGTATCTAAGATATCTTCGTTGTTAATAGAAGCTTCTCCGGCCTTATTGGCCGGAGCCTCATTGAAACCCATCTATACGAGCATAAATAGGGATCATTGAGAACAGCTTCTCCGGCCTTATTGGCCGGAGCCTCATTGAAACAGCTTGTAACGCACTTTCTTTAATCCCGATCACTTCGCTTCTCCGGCCTTATTGGCCGGAGCCTCATTGAAACGAAGCCCAGGTTGCCGCCCTCGATTTGTCGGCGCAGGGCTTCTCCGGCCTTATTGGCCGGAGCCTCATTGAAACCCGAAGTCGATCCAAATTGATGAACCAGCGCTGATTCCGCTTCTCCGGCCTTATTGGCCGGAGCCTCATTGAAACCATAGTCTTCCGTCGCTTCTTCAATCAACTCCTTCAGTGCTTCTCCGGCCTTATTGGCCGGAGCCTCATTGAAACCCGGGAACAAACCGTCGAGCAACCTATAGGGTTTTTGTGTTGCTTCTCCGGCCTTATTGGCCGGAGCCTCATTGAAACAGCGCGGACAACGCCGCCAGTGATCCGCTCGATCACCGCCCGCTTCTCCGGCCTTATTGGCCGGAGCCTCATTGAAACCTGTTCTGCACGTTCATGTATTTCAATAATCAACTCGGCTTCTCCGGCCTTATTGGCCGGAGCCTCATTGAAACTCGAAGAACTCGGGGCTGACGAGAACGCGCACGTCCGTCGCTTCTCCGGCCTTATTGGCCGGAGCCTCATTGAAACCTTCCAAACTTCGGACGTTGCAAGCGAGAAGCTGACAACCTGCTTCTCCGGCCTTATTGGCCGGAGCCACATTGAAACTCGATACTCGCAATCATGCGATGCTTCAGCCCGCCATAGCTTCTCCGGCCTTATTGGCCGGAGCCTCATTGAAACGGCGGGGGTAGTTTCCGCATCGTATTAACAGCGTTCGCTTCTCCGGCCTTATTGGCCGGAGCCTCATTGAAACGGGTACTGTACGATTTTGATTTCCATTTTAGACCGACGCTTCTCCGGCCTTATTGGCCGGAGCCTCATTGAAACATTTGGATGATCTTTCAACCAATCACGAACATTTTCAGTTCCTCCGGCCTATTCTCCGGAGGGGCTTTTTTCCCTCGCGTCACATCGTGCTTGGCTTTCGCCCTTTCAGCCTATTCTACAAGGTGATTTACGCGTAAATTCTGCTAACCTTAGGGAGTGTTGCGTTTTCAGGGATAAGCCTGTGACGAAGGATCCACCAACGGCTGAAGACGGCTTAGAGGCCTTAGAGCCGACGTCAGCACAGCAACTGTCGTTGCTATTACCCGCGCCAGCCGTGGGGATCGATGATGTGCTGGTCCCCGCCAGGATGATTAATGAATGGGTCTATTGTCCCCGGCTTGCCTATTTGATGTGGGTCGAAGGGGAATGGGCTGACTCGGGCGATACCGAGGCTGGGCGACGGGTTCATGCCGGGGTTGATGCGGCCCGTCCGGCGCTGCCCGCCCCCGACCAAGTTACCGAGGAGTCGCGCCCCTTCGTTACCCGGTCGGTTGAACTGGCCTCCGAACGCTTGGGGTTGATTGCTAAGCTCGATGTGCTGGAAGGGGATGGGGGAATTGTTACGCCCATCGACTATAAGAAGGGCAAGCGCCCCCATGTTGCGGCGGGGGCTTACGAGCCGGAGCGGGTGCAACTCTGCGCGCAAGCCCTTATTTTAGAAGACAATGGGTATCGGGTGGGCGATGGGTTCTTGTGGTTCGCCGAAAGCCGTGACCGGGTGCCCGTGCGGTTCGATGAGACCTTGCGGGCCAGCACCGCTGCAGCCGCAGCATCGCTGCGTTTAGCGGCGGCCACGCGGCGCATTCCGCCGCCTCTAGAGAATAGCCGAAAATGTACCCGCTGTTCTTTATTGCCGATCTGTTTACCCGATGAGGTGAACCTATTCCGCACCGGGGCCGTACCCCGCACCCCGCCCCCAGCTGCCGAGAGTGCTTTGCCGCTTTATGTGCAGCAGCCGGGCGCCCGGATTGGGAAAGACGGCGAGGTTTTGGTGATAAAGGCTCCTGCGGCCCGCCCATCCGACGCCGAGCGCGACGAGGCGTTTCGGGACACCGACGCCGAGGTGCGCGTCGCTATCGGCGACATATCGGAACTGGTCATAGCCGGGCGGGTAAACCTTTCGACCCCGGCCTTGCATGCCCTAATGCGCGCCGACATTCCCGTTGCCTGGATGAGCAGCGGTTTTTGGTATCTTGGCACCACGGGCGGTCGCGGCCCCCGCAGCGCCGGGGCGCGCGTTGCCCAGTATCGCTTACGGGAGGATGCGGGCGGGCGTTTGGCCTTTGCGCGTACGTTAGTAGAGGCGAAACTGCGCAATCAGCGCACAATTTTGCGCCGCAATTGGCGGGGCAGCGAGGCCGAGCGGGATCCGGTTCTGGATCGTCTCCGGCTTCTGTTAACCCGCCTGCACAAAGTGCGGGACATGGCCGAACTCTTGGGGACTGAAGGCGAGGGCGCCGCGCTCTATTTTCGGGCGTTGCCGAAGCTCTTGAATGACAAGGCGGCAGCCCTCCCCGCCTTTGGCTTCGAGCGCCGGTCACGCCGCCCGCCCGCCGATCCTGTCAATGCCTGTTTATCCCTCTGCTATGCCCTACTCACGCGAACGGTTTCGACCGCGCTGGAAGTGGCGGGGCTGGACCCGTGGGTTGGCTTCTATCACACCGAACGGCCTGGCCGCCCGTCCTTGGCACTGGATATGATGGAGCCCTTGCGCCCCATTCTTGCCGACAGCGCCGTTTTAACGGCGATTAACCAGGGGGAACTCGGGCCGTCGGATTTTGTGATGGTGGGGCCAAGCTGCAATCTTACTCCTACTGGGCGGCGAACACTGATTAAAGCCTTCGAGCGCCGCCTGGACCAAGAAGCCACGCACCCAACCTTCGGCTATCAAATCTCGATGCGGCGTATGCTGCACGTCCAGGCACGGCTTCTTGCGCGCTACCTGCGCGGCGAATTGGCGATCTATCCCCATTACGTGCCACGGTAGGGGGCGGGAAAAGCCTATGTCCTCCCGCAACGAGAGATTCTATATCGTCACCTACGATATTGCGGATCCAAAACGGTGGCGGCGGGTATTTAAAACCCTGGAAGCCTATGGCGAATGGTTGCAGCTTTCGGTCTTCCAATGCCGCCTAACCGCCCGCCGCCGCGCCGCCTTAGCGATGCGCCTCGACCGCGAAATTAAGCCCTCGGAAGATCACGTCTTGATTCTGGATATTGGCCCGGCGACCGAGGTTGACCTGCGCATCGAAAGCTTGGGTAAGAGCTTTCAGGCGATAGACCGCGAGGCCAGGGTTATCTAGCCTCATCCGCCGCCCCGTTTGCGAGCGGTTCAGTACCCGCTAAAAGCCGGGACCCGCTCGCAAGGATTTAACCAATTGATTTGATTTATAGAAAATCTAACGAAGCGTCGAGAAAGGACAGATTTACTCTCCTATTTCACCCTTTCCAAAACACCCGCTCGATTCCTGGGCGAATTTTGGTTAGTTTATAAGAGCTTCCCGAGGGGGGGCCTTCCCATGTCGAAAGGCCTGGGCCTCATTGAAACCGGGGGCGCGCGGTTCCCGCAAAGGTTGTGGCGACACCCCTTCCCATGTCGAAAGGCCTGGGCCTCATTGAAACACCCACGTGAGCGCTTCATCTTCGGGCAGGAAATCGAAACCTTCCCAGGTCGAAAGGCCTGGGCCTCATTGAAACGCCGACAGCGCGGGGACGCGAAACGCGCGAGGGTTCCGGCGCCCTTCCCAGGTCGAAAGGCCTGGGCCTCATTGAAACGCCGACGACGCCCGATACCAGCGCCGTGCGAAACCGGCCTTCCCAGGTCGAAAGGCCTGGGCCTCATTGAAACCTCTCATTGGACCACTTGCCCACTTAAAAACGGAAAAGCCTTCCCAGGTCGAAAGGCCTGGGCCTCATTGAAACAGGGCGGCTGAAGTTGAGGGTTTCCGTGACGCGACGCCTTCCCAGGTCGAAAGGCCTGGGCCTCATTGAAACGGGAGAGAATCGACACCCTTAGGTCTTTTGACCATAGCCTTCCCAGGTCGAAAGGCCTGGGCCTCATTGAAACGTATTCAAGATCGGCCTTGAAGTTGACGCGGGTGCGCGCCCCTTCCCAGGTCGAAAGGCCTGGGCCTCATTGAAACCACTAATATATGTACCTCTGCAAAAGAATCTCAACCAAAACCCTTCCCAGGTCGAAAGGCCTGGGCCTCATTGAAACCGCCGTTCCCGATGAACGATTGCGTTTCGCGTAGGTTGCCTTCCCAGGTCGAAAGGCCTGGGCCTCATTGAAACTTAGATTCCACCGGATCAAGCAAACTCCGCATCGCTGTCCTTCCCAGGTCGAAAGGCCTGGGCCTCATTGAAACTGTGCAGGAACAACGAAGTTCTGAATGAAGCTGTTCGTGGCCTTCCCAGGTCGAAAGGCCTGGGCCTCATTGAAACAAGCGCTGATCCGGGTTTGTCGCATTCTGGTAGACCGCCTTCCCAGGTCGAAAGGCCTGGGGTTTTCTCGGTGCGCGCGGCGCTGAAAAGTTTGTTATGCTGCCTCAGGCTCTATTTTGAGATGAGGCGCGTTGACGATGGATGTGGGGATTTTCCGGCAGATTCTCTTCTGGCCGCTCTCGGTCCATCTGCCGGCCGCAAACGATGATTCGGACCTTGTCGCGCGCGTGACTAAGCATCTAACGCAAATCGACAGCCCGTGGCAGCCCAAACAGCACCCATTCGAGCCTGGACATACCGCTAAGCCAGAGGATTACGCTGCTGCTGTTTACATGCATCCCTTCGTGCAAAAGCTGCTTTACCCTAAGGATAAGAAACCGGCTTTGACGCGGTTTGAGGCCAAATCAAAACCTGCCCTTCTGACCGTAACCCATGAGAATGAAACCAGCGTCAAGCTCAGAGTTAACCGTTTGGAACTGGCGTTATTTCGGACGGGGGTGGTCATTCTGGTCCTGGACTTACAGAACCAAGAACCTCTGACATTAGAAGCCGTCCAGCGCTGTCTGGATGAGCTGCGTCGCTGTTACCTGCCCTTCTGGGATAACGGCTCGCCCAAAATGGTACCGGAGTCGGTTACCATTGATGCGCAAGAGCCGTTGAGCGCCCCAGCAGGCATGGACGGATCGGGCCTAACGAATACCGGCGTTGGGCTTGCGCCAAACTTGCTGCCCTGGTGGGGAAAATTACTCGCGCCGCTGACTTTCAATGACCAAGGTGACGACCCCTGGGTGTCCCATGTGGTCGATGAACGGCTGCCCAGTATGGCATTCATCACAGTGGATGACCCTACTGCTTTGAAGCGCGCCGATTGGGTTCGGCTGTGTTTCGCCGATGCGCCAGGGGCCGGGTTGCCCTATGGGGAGGCATTCTTAGCCGATTTCGAGAAGCATCATTGTTACGACCGGTTCTGGGATCCCCATGGCCCGGATTGGATGCGGAGCCGCTATCTACTCACCGGCTATCAATTCACCTTTGTAGGGCGTAGTGGCGACGACTTCACCCGCGATACGCTGTCAACGCATTTTAGCCATCATTACACCGATATGGCGCTGGTGCTCTATTATCAACAGGCTGCCTTACTGCGGTTGATGGCCCGATTGACCCCAGGGACGGTGAGCGATCTCAGTGATGCGGCTTATCGCGCCCAATTGCGGGCTGCGCAGCGGGAGTGGATGGATTTTCTCGGCCACGGCTGGTTCCCAACCCTTTCAAACCAAGTGCAGGGGCAAGACCTCTTCGATCTCTGGCAGACCCAGTTGCGCCTGCCCGACCTCTACCAACATGTCGCCGAAAAAGCCCGCGACATGACGGCCATTCTGAACGTCGCCGAAGACCATGAAGCCACCGAAGCGGGTCTGCGCCTCAACTGGATCGCCATGCTCGGCCTCATCGCCTCGCTGATTGTCGGCGGGTTGGGGGTAAATGTTTTCATTCCCGAGCATGCCTACGGCGGCAAGGGATGGGCAGTGGTTGCAATCACCACAGGCGTCATATTGCTTTTGGCTGGTTTAGGGTTTGGAGCAATGGCCCGCCTAAACCTAACCTCACAAAAGCCGCCGTTGAAAAAGCTCAGCTACGTTAGTCTCATTCTTGGCGGGTTAGCTTCAATTACGGGCTGGTTGTTGGTTTGCCGGTAACCGCCAACAAGGAGTCGGGGATAGCATTAGCGGGAACCGCTTGCTTGGTATCCAATTTAACCGCCTTCCTGATCGTGTTGAATTCCGGCAGCGCCGGATACTCAAACCGACCCCTCGACGCCTCCGCAGCCCCATAGGCTGGCTTTGCGGCGTTTAGCCATTGTTCGACCGATGTCACCTTGGGCCAGCCCGACCAATTCTTGGCCATATAAGCTTCGAAGGCGCGCAGAAACGGCTTTGGGTCTAGCCCGTCTCTTGTCCAGCCTTCCCCACCCTGAGGATCGATGGCGATCAAGCGGGCCTGGGCCGCTGCGTCGTTGGGGCGCAGGGCAAGACGCAGGTTTTCCACCCGTGTTTGCCCGGCTCCGAAGGGTTTTCCCCGACCGATCTGATGCCGATAGGGTTTTGATGGGTCGCCGCCGTGAGTCAGCACCCATAGCAGCAAGCCCAGTTCGACGGCACTGACATTATGCAGGCGAATCTCGCTGCGGAAGAGCAACTCCCCGCCCTTTGTGCGGTGCTGAAGGAAGCTGAGGCGGCTGATAACGTCCCTAAGGCTGGCGGGGTCGCGGTTCAGGCGCTCGATCTGATGCTTCAGGCTCTTCACGAGGTTCTGAGGCGCATCGGCCAAATCCTCGCGGCGGAACCGGGGAATATAGCGCTTGCGCCCGGCCAATCGCGTATCCAGATCGGAATAATCCTTGTATCGGCCCCGCAGATAGAAAGGCGCGAAGGAGGCGCGGGGGGCACCCATGATGGTCTCGATGACCGGCCCTTCGGTCGCATCCTCGGCATTCACTAATTTGGCAAAGCCAAAAGCAACCCGGCCTTTCCGCGCTTCGGACTGGGCGGAATCTGGCTTAAAATCGCTCTTTTCCAACACATAGCCGAATAGCGCCTCGACCATATCGGGCGTAAAGTCCATCGGATCGGGTAATTTATGCACCGATTCCCGATCTAGAACATCACCGATAGAATATTTATGCGCGATTTTGAAAAAGCGGGTTAACCCGAACTCCAGCATTTCACCATGCTGAACATAGAAGACGGGAACAGGATTCCCTCTCTCCAAGGTTGGCCAGAGAAGCGCAAGACTACCATCAGGTTTCCGGTTATGCCGGGCAGGTTTGGTATTAATCAGCCAAAAGCGATCCCAATCGCGGGGCGGAACCGGAAAGGCTTCGGCATTCGGATCATCGAAGAAAACATATTCATGTTTCTTCGATTGCCCCGGTCCACCGCGCGTCTCTGCCTCTCGGATTTGGCGGGCGTTGGGAGGTGCTGGAGACCGGTGTGAAAAGACCAAGCGACCGCGTTCGCCGTTTACCGCATCTGGTTCGGCGTATCCATCCTCTGGGCTGGATCCGGTTATGCGGAACCGCCGCAGCGGGGCGGAGGTAAAATCAAAACCTCCTTGCCCAGCCTCTCCGTAGCGGTCTTGCATTGGACGCTTTAACCATCTCTCCCGCCAGAGATATACATCCTCATCCTTTTTTTGCGTTAGAAGCTTTTGTAATTCTACATGCTTGATACGACGCCATGTCTGGCAAGGTGTGACGGAAGCTTCCCCCGTCTTTATATCATAGCGCATCCACCCAGCTTTCACTTGCTTTGCTGAGAGGATGGATTTGGTCTCATCCTCAGGTCTCACCCGTGGATGGGTGAAATCCCGCAAGCCATACCGGTGATGCCGATTGAGTTGCGAAAGCCGGGCACCGGCGACGATCTCCGCCGAGGCGCGGATCATCCCCCGCAGCGTCGCACCGGGGATGACGTAACCGATACCCGGCATCGACAAAGGACGAACGGGTTCAGCCGTTTTTGATGGGCTGGATGTCGTTTCCGACTGACCAATCAAGAGAGGGGTTTCCACGGCCCAATCGACCGTTAGGCGGCCCGAATAGCCATCGGAGACCGGCGCGGCGCGCGAAACGTCCGCGCCCCTGACGACCGTCTCATTCAGCGCGACGAAGCGGAAGGGGGAGGTGAGGAGATGTTCACCCAAAGGCTCTCGCGGCTTGGGTGAATTTCCGTGGCCCCCACTCATCCGGCGCGTGGTATCGGGACGGGAAGCCTGTGCTTTCAACATTGGTGGCACCGGTTGAGCGTATCGGCGAGAAAGCTCGGTCTTAAATAGGTCGGCGATTTCAATGGCTTGATCAGCCAGCTCAGAAAAATCTTGCAGATCGTCATATAATTGATCTGCCAGATTATCGAAGAGCTCTTCGCGGGTTAGTTTTGCGCCCGTTTTAGCCAGCGCTCGATCCGCCTCATCGCGATATTTCTGCTTAAGCGCCGTAATGCGCGGATCTTCAGCCATTTTTCCCCTCCTCCACGGTTACGGTGAACCAGCCGAAGCCTTTGTTGGTGCCATGCCCCAGCAGCAGCACATCGTCCTTCAGATGGTCGATCAGCTTTTCGACGAAAACCAGGGGCGCAGGCTCGTTATCGTTCAGTCGCAGGCGAGCTGTCGCGCGCACGCCTACATAGGTGCGGGTGGTAAAAAGCCCGCCATCAATTGGTCCGCCGGAGAAACGATCAAGCTTCACCGAGGTGATATCCCAGTCCCTTCCCGTGGTGACCTTTAAGCTTTCCAGCGCAAGCCGCGCCCTTTGGCCCGTTGTGCCGAACAAGGTATCGACTGTTCCTGTATCGGAAGAGGACACAGCAGATAACCAGTTTGCCTGGGCGCGTAGGGCACCCATGAGGCTGGTTCCTGGAATATGCGGCAAATCACTCGACAAGCTCTGCGCTTTCAACTGCGCTCCTTCGACTGCCCCCGCAGCTTTTACGGTACTATCGAGAATAGCGAAGGGGCCTTCGCAGGTCAGGCTTAAGGTCCAAATCCGGTCAAGGGTCGGTTGCTCGCAGACCAAAGGGTGAATTTTTTCGAGTGTGCGGTGGAGTTGACCATCGACTTTCAAGCTTAAACGGGTGGCGGAAAGCCCGTCTTCCATAAGGCGCACGCGCCCCTGCCCATCCGTCTTACCCTTCCCTAATTGCGCGCCCTGGATGAGGCGGGCCAGCAGCGGCTGGAGTGCTGACCAAGCCGTATTAAGCTCGTCTTGACTATCAGCCACCAACAGAAGCTCCAGTGGAATCAACGTTCCGGGAGGCAGCATTTCCTGAAAGAATAGCTTATGCTCGTCCGCTGTTCCGGTCGCCGGATCCAGCGCTGTACGGGCAGCGGCGAAACTACCCCGCGCGGGATCGGCATAGGGTGCATCACAAACCGGGCCGGGCGTACATATACTCCCCCAAACAAAGAGTTGGCCCATCCGCCCCTTAGTGCTGTCGCCTCCCGACTTCGCACTGCCGAAGAGAGCAATATCATCACAATCGCCCGCGAGGCCGCGCAACATGCCCTTTAGGGATGACCCCGGAATGAAAGGAAGCCCCCCTGCACCGCGCAGGATCGTCGTAAGGCGCGGGGACTCCCCGCCCTGCTCTTTCTTCAAGGGCCGCTCCCCGCCATCGCCAAGATGAAGCGGGCTTTCCGTGACAAGCTGGCCTTTCACTTCCAGACGGAAGGGGTGCAGGCCGAAATTCTCTTTCTCGGCAGACATTAGGCTTCCCCTCCCAAGTCGATAGCAGCAATCCCTTTTGATAGTGCCCTGTGGTCGATGAGGTTTAGACGGAAATCGCCAAAACCGTTCTCCGGTAGGAACGAGCAGGTTCGCCAATCTTGGCGCGTCGCCCCATGCGCGGGAAGACCCTGCCCCATCAGACGCTGCAACCGCTGCTCAAGATTACCCGCGAGCAAAAATACCGATCCGGGTTCGGTCAGGACAAAGGGGCGGTATTGACCAGCTCCGAAATGCCGCCGCCGTATTCCAATGTAGCCACCCGCCAGCCGGTGCGTCGCAAAGAAACGGCGCAAGTGGCAAGCCTCTCCCAGGGCCTTCGACCAATAATCAGCATAGGCTCTTTTCAAGGCTTCCGCATCATCTGGCAGCTCGGTTTGCGGCAACATCATCGTTGGAGTGATCAGCGTTACCGCCCAGAGCTGCGTGTCGGGTGCGACTGGTTGAACTGACGGCGCGCTCACAGTTTCGACGCGAACGATTTTGGCCGAAGCCCCGGTTTTGCCGATGCCATCCAAACCACGCTTCAGGAGCAGATCAAGGAAACGCGCGTACCAATCTTGGTCGGCCTCGCACCGGTCGATCCGCAGCCGCCAGCGGCGCTTGATCCCTTGGCCTGGGTCTAGCCAGGGTGATAGGCCGATGTCGCCGTATAAATCGCCATCAGCGGCCGTATAATTTTCTCCAATCTGGGTGTGCAGGCGCGGGCTGGCGGTGATTTCCGAGGCTTGAGGTAGAGCACCCGCCTCGCCTCGCCCTTTCCAATCGCCCTGATAGGCAGGCAACTCTCCGTTCGCACCGAGTGGGACAGCGCCGGGGCGGACAAGAAGGACATCCCGAACACAGCGCTCCCCATCGAGTCGCACGGCGGAAAGCGGTATTGGCAAATCCAGCTCCGCCCCCACATCATCCAGCGGGAAAGCGTGCGAGACACGGATCGTTTGAAGCGCGTCCCCCAGAGGACCGACTGCTGGCTTCTCTCCTGCTAGTTCCAGGGCGCGCGCCAAAGCGCCTTTGAGGACAGTTCCCGGAATAATGGTCGACCCACACCAAACATTGTCCGATAGGCGTTGGGCATCGACCAAAAGGCGGCGATCAAATGTCACATCAAGCCACACCGTCGACGGATACTCAGTTTTCTCCAACGGGGGCAGGATAAGGGATCGAGATTTTGCCCGAAGAGATTGTGCAACAACCCGTCCAAAACCGGCGCTTTTGCCGCTGCCAACGGCCGGCACAAGGGCCCAGGCCTTTTCCAAGAGCGATACCCAGCGTTGTGCCGCGTCCGGGTTGGCATAGAGGATTGCCGTTCCTACTAACTCAACCTGCTCACCCAGAGGAGCAACGAGCTCAATGACCTGAAGCGCGCCCCGCTGCACGCTACCGGTTTGCCGGTCGATGGCAATGCGAGTAAGTGTGTTCTCGTGTTTGATCGACGGGTTAGCCCTGATGTCTAGAAGGTCGCCCGTAATTAAGGTGCCGCGTGCCGGTATATTACCCTCCCCAGTTTCAATAGCCTTTGAAGAAGGCCCACCAAACAGATCGATAATATCCTGCTTGCTGGCGGCTCCTGCCTCTTCCAATGAGACCATCGCCGCGCGCAGCAACCCCTTCACCTGGTCGCTTGGAATCACAGGATGTTTTTGTTCGTTGCGCAGCGCGGAAGTATCAACCCCTAGAACCGGCGAGGCCAGGCCTGGTAGGATGAATGGGCTGGTTAAGGTGGCCGAGATAGTAATTTCAATCCGGTGCGTCATGCTGCCGCCTCACCCGTCCCAGGCGTCTTACCGTCCCTGGGCCAACCATCGCCGAACGGATCAACATAGTCCCAATAGTGCGTCAGAAGCGCGAGGGTTAGGCCCGCCGGACGATCCCCGCCCCAGTCTGCTAGCGCCTTGATCCCCCCCTCTCGGCCTTTTCCGGCAGCCGCGAGGTATGCTTTAAACACGCTTTTAATTGTGTTGATTGTATTGTCATGGGATAGCGCGCCCTGATCACGGAGACTGTGCAATTGGCGATAGGCTTGCGACCTTGGGAGGCCCGTCTCGTCATGCTCCAAAGCTGCAATCAACCCAGGCAGGTCTCGCAACTCGGTCGGCGTCAGGGTGAAGAGCGAAGCTTCTTTTTCGTCTTTGTCCTCTTTTTTCTCGGGCGCAATGTAGCGGGTACGGCGATACTCTGCCAGTCCAGCGGCGCTGTCGGGTAAATCAACACTCTCAAACACTTCAATCTGCACCGCGTCGGCAGGGCTGTCGCCGGGAACCGACTTTGCGGCATTGCATAAAGCCTCGGCCATCGCGCGCGCCTGCCGCAAGGGTGTCCGTCGGTCGCAAATAACGATTCCCATCGCATGGGTTAGGGTTTCAGTCGCCCCCTCCCCGTGGACCGGCATGGTCCAATCTTTGGCCCATTGGTCGAAAAACATCTGTGCCCACCAAAGGGCGATCCAACTGGGCATGACGAAAACCATTTCGTCGCCGCCCCATAGCAGTGTTTCAAAGCGAAAAGCTTCTACTTCATGTTGGCTGTCCTCGCGGAGGTCATGGTCATTGATGACTCGAGTCAGCCGTTCTTTTCCCGTGCTTGAGGCTCTCTGGTCCGTCAACCAACCGATCATCGGACGAAGAAAATTTCCCTGCTGATATTCGCGCAGCTTCTTCGCGAAGGTCGTTAATCGATGCTCTCCTGCTGTTTCAAGTCGCGTGCGCTGACGAATTTTGGTGAACTGATTGCCATCAATATGGACGACCGCCACTTTATTGTGGACGGCCTCTTTTATCGTGGTCCCATTGGGAAGTCCCCCGGCGATATGATCGACTGTATTGACGAAATCGGCCTCGTATTTTGCGTCTTTTAATTCGGCGCGATAAAAATATTGCCGCATCAAACGACCAAAAGTACGGCGGGCGGCTACCGATGCTGACATCCAGGCTTTGCGCTCAAGCCCGTTGTCTTGCAAATCGGTGGGTACAGGAAATTGTTCTGTCGCAGGAAGAATATTACCAAACCGCGCTTTGTCGGGCCTCACTGCCTTGACCGCCAAATGTGTAAGGGGCGCGCCGAGGCTTTGTAGCTGCTGTGATCGGATATCGGCCCGCGCACGATCTATCGCTTTGTCTATGCCGTCTTCATCAGCCGTGATCTCGGTATAGGCCAGGAGTATCCGAAGATGAGCTAGGGGTAGTGCCCCCTGCGTCTTTAGGATGTCTGGGTCGTATCCCTCGATCGTGACCAGGATAGATTTCAATTTTTCCCAATCGATTCCTTCTTGCATTAGTTTAGACCGAATGGTTTTGATCGTCTGATGTGCTACCTTTTCGTCCGATGTAAATTTGAAGGCAGCCAGTGAAGCCCCGGTGAAGATTTCATTGACCGGCCCGTCCGCCGAACATTCTTCCAATAATTGTTTGATACGGTAAGGCGCAAACAAGAGCCCTAAGCTTGCGCCACGGATACATGATAAATCGGTCGTGTCGAATACAGTGGTATTAAAATCAACGCCCTCAACCCAAAGCAAAAATGCTGGCATTTTCAAACCCTAAAACGGATATAGTCCCAAAATGATGACATGTCTCCGTTAGATCTGTGAAGGGGCATAATTCGATCAACCCGAGTTGCCATTTCGTTGCCTCTGCGGGAAAAAAGAAAAGGGGCTGACATAGATAGCTGAGAAAGGCTATTTCTGTCAGATGGATAAGGCGCGCCGGCGGAGCTGGCTGCTTCCAAGTATTCAGCTTGAGCTTTTGAGGTTGTTCGTGGCGGGGGTTCCGGCGCGGACGGCGGCGGAGTTGACCGGGGTAAACCGGAATACGGCAGTGCTCTTCTATCACAAACTTCGAGAGGTCATTTCCGAAACCCTTGCCGAGCAAACCCCGTTTCTGGCGGGCGAGGTCGAAGTGGATGAGAGCTATTTTGGCGGCCATCGCAAAGGCAAACGCGGGCGGGGTGCTGCCGGAAAGGTGCCTGTCTTCGGGCTGCTGAAGCGGGGTGGATTGGTCCACGCTGTCATGATCCCAGATGCTAAGTCACCGACTTTAATGGGCATTATCCGCGAGCGCATCAAACCCGACAGCATTGTTTATACGGACAGCTTTCGCGCTTAAGATGTTCTAGACGTTTCCGAATTTCAGCACCATCGCATCAACCACAGCGAAGAGTTTGCCGATCAGCGTAATCACATCAACGGGATTGAAAACTTTTGGAACCAAGCTAAGCGCCACCTGCGGAGCTACAACGGAATCCCAAAACACCACTTCCACCTGTTCCTCAAAGAGTGTGAATGGCGCTTCAATTACCGACCAGCCAGCAACCTGTTGAAAACCCTCAGGCAGTGGGCCAAAGTATAAAAATCAACCCTTATCTATGTCAGCCCCAAACATTATTAGAATTTAATTCGCCAGACTCAGGAGGTTTCTTGATGTGATAACCCTGCGCGTCCCCTTCCCGTTCTTGGATATGTCCCAGCCGGCGGCTGGAAAGTCGCCAGCAACACGGGCAACTCATCGGCACGGTGTTCCGCCAATGGCCGTCTCGCCCGGATGATCAGAAAACCTCTCGCCAGCAGATATCAACGTCTTCCTGCGTAACCGCTTGAGCCGCAGCGGCGCCCCAACTTCGAGCCCTGTCAGATCGTGGCAGTTTGATGTTGCTAGCGGCTCGGCGGCATCACTGCCCGCCGCCAAGCGCCTCGGGCGTTTGAACACTAACCCAGAACGGAGAAAAATGTTTCGTATTCCGAGTAACGATCACGAGATCGTAAGCTTTCGCTATACCTGCAATCGTTGCATCGGCCATTCCTGGATCGTGGCCTGCGGCCAGCGCTTTAGCCTCTAACTGTCCGGCCAGGGTGGCGGCGAGGGCATCGACCGCAAGGATTTTATCGTCATAGGTAGCAATGAGGCCAGCCAGCCAGATTTTCAAACTGGCGGCTTTTGCTGTCGCGCCCTTATGCTCCAGAAGGGCGATACCCTTTTCGATTTCATGAAGGGTGACAACCGACAAAAAGAGCCGGCCTTGGCCGTCCATCTGATCAAGCCAGCGCAAAAACCCCTCCGACGCCTCGGCGCGCGACGGCGATAGCATAGAAATCACATTGGTATCGAGCAGGAACCCGGTCACAGGTCAATCGTCCGGGACGGGGCTGGATTCCGCTCAAAAGCCTCGCCCGGAAAGGTTCGGAGGTACGCGGCGAGGCCGACGCGTTTGGGTTCCATCGCTTTGCGCGCGATTTCGGCGGCCTCGACCGAGACGAGGGCAGCAACGGGTTTGCCGTGCCGCGTAATCGTCACGAAGGCCCCTTTCAGGGCCTCATCGACCAAGCCTGAAAAGCCAGCCTTGGCATCTTTTAAGGTGATGGTTAGCATTTTAACCCGCCCCAGTGGTCACATGTGACCATAATAGGCGCTCTTCGCCCTCCCCTCAAGGGGGGACAGGTGACGGCGCATCGGCCCAGCCTAAAGGAAAGGATAGCTTTTTTCAGGGTGTCATTCACAGCGCTCAAGGAGTTCCGCGCCATGACCACCCTGCTCGCCCCCTCCCCCGTTGCTTCCACTGTCCCGGCCGGCGGCTGGAAAATCGACGCCCAGCGCGGCCAGCTCATCGGCGCGGTGTCCCGCCAGTGGCAGACCCGCCCCGATGATCAGAAATTCCTCTCGCTCGCAGATCTGGACGCCTTCCTGCGCGACCGCTCCAACCGCAGCCGGGAATCCACTTTCGAGCCCAGCCAGATCCGCATCCAGGCGTCGCGCAACGATCCCGACCGGCTGGCGCTGCATCTGCCTTCGGACGAGGTAGCCCTGCCGACCTATTGGGGCTTTGGCCGCCTGGCGCAGCTCGCAGGAGCGCCAGCGGGCTATCTCCGGCAGCTTCCGGCGACCCTGGCGGCGGTGAACCTGCAATGGGGCCTTGCCGATAAGAACGACCACATCCAGGTGCAGACTCTCACCGACGCGAAAGGCCGCTTTACCGAGCTTCGCGCGGCGACCGGCCCGGATTACGGGCGCATCCCCGATTTTCGTTTGGTGTCTGCCATCCGGCGGATTGCGGGCGACGGCACCGGCGATACCCGGTGGAAAACGCCTGGCCTGATCGACTGGGGTTCCTCGACCTATAATCCCTTCGTCGACGTCACCAAAGAGACGACGACACTCTATGCCTCCGACCAAGATGTTTTTGTATTCCTGGTCGATGATCTGACCCCGATTGAGATCGGTAAGCTCCCGGATGGCTCACCCGACGTCTATTTCCGGGGGTTCTACGCCTATAATTCCGAGGTCGGGGCCAAGACCCTCGGAATCGCCACGTTTTTCCTGCGCGGCGTTTGCGCCAACCGCAATATCTGGGGCGCGGAGGAATTTCGGGAGGTGAAGATCCGCCATACCCGCCATGCGATGCATCGTTTCACCGAGGATGTGGCTCCGGCGCTGGCGGCCTATGCCAATAGCTCCCCGAATAAATTCCGCCGGGCCATCACGACCGCCAAAGAGACGATTGTTGCCAAGACGGCCGAGGAGCGCCTGGAGTTCCTCCAGCGCCAGAAATTCACCAAGCCCGACGCTGAAGCGATCATCCAGTCGGTGCTTCAGGAGGAGGGGCACCCGGCACGCAGCGTTTTCGACTTCGTGCAGGGAATCACCGCAACCGCCCGTGCCCTGCCCCACCAGGACGCGCGGATCGAGCGCGAACTACGCGCGAAGCATCTCCTCGACCGTCTGACCTGACCCAACCGCCCTAAAGGAAAGGGGTGCCCTTTTAAGGGTGCCCCGCTGGGGGGTTCAAGAAGTTAGAAGGAAGCACATCATGACGAAAACCACCCGCCGTAAGATCGAGATCGCCAAACTGAGCGTCCATCCGGCCAATGTCCGTAAACCCGAGAGCTATAGCGCCGACGGCATGGAAGCGCTCAAAGCCAGCATCGCTGCCCTTGGGCTGCTGCAAACCCCTGTCGTCCAGGCCTTGCCCGGCGGCAGCTTCGGCGCGCTGATCGGCGGCCGCCGCATTACCGCCTTGCAAGCCCTCGCCGCGGAGGGGCTGTTACCCGCGGGCAGCATCGAGTGCATCGTCATCGATGCCGACGTGCCGCATTTGAGTGCCATGTCGCTGGCCGAGAATACCACCCAAGAGCGGATGCACCCGCTGGACGAGTTCGCCGCCTTCGCGCGCATGGCTGACGAGGGCATGTCGATCGGCGATATCGCCCGCGCCTTCGCCCTCACCGAGCGCTATGTCCGCGAGCGCCTGAGCTATGGTCGGGTCCATCCGACGATCCGCGCGGCATTTCGGAGCGGCGGGAGCCTTGACGCGCTCAAGGCCTATGCGGCTCACCCGGACCCGGCGGTTCAGCTCCAAGTCTTTGAGAGCTTAACCGATAACGAGCGCACGCACCCCTATTCGATCCGCAATCGCCTCGAAAGCGCCAGCATCCAACTGTCGAACCCGCGCGCGCAATTCGTCCTCGACGCCTACCGTGCCGCCGGCGGGCCGATCACCGAAGCCCTGTTCGAAGACCAGTCGGTGCTTAACGACAGCGGCCTCGTGGACCGGCTGCTGATGGAGGGCCTGCAAGCCCTGGCCGACGCCGAGAAACAAAAGCATGGCTTCGCCTGGTCGAAGGCACTGCCGGCACCCGATCAAGACCTGCTCGCCAATTACACCCTGCTGCGCAGCCAGCCGCGTCCCCTCACCGAGGCCGAGGAGGCCCGTCTTGATGCAATCGCCGACCGACTCGATGTTCTTGAAGGGCTCATGGCCGACGCCGCATCGGAGGAGGAAGAAGCAAACCTCGCTGCCGAAGCGGATGCCCTGCAAGAGGAACTCAACGCCCTGCAAGCCGACGTCTTCGATCCGGCCGAAGCCGCAGGCGCGGGTGTCATCGTCTGGTGGACGCACAATGGTCCAGTGGCGCGGCATGGGCTCGTCGAACGCCAGCCGGTCACGCCGACGCTAAGCGATATCCCGGACGAAGCGAGCGAGACCGCGCCGGAGGCGATGGTCGAGGGCGAGGAGGAGCCCGAAGGCGACGCCCCGCTGAACTTCAGCGCTCGATTGGTCGCGGACCTGGGGCTGGAGCGCGCCGAGATTGCCACGATTGGTCTGACCCAGGCCGGTCCGCTCGCCAGCAAAGCCGCGCTGTTTGCCGTTGCAATGATCGGCCTCACCGGGCGCGGCCCGCAGGGGCTGCACCTCATCCGCGAAAATGCCTGGGAGCGCCATAGCGCCGGTAAACTCCGCGATACGCCGGTGCTGCGCGAGATCCAGAGCATCACCCAGGCCCTGCCGCTCGACTGGCTCAATGCCGAGACGGCGGACGAGCAGTTTCGGGCCTTCTGCGCACTCCCCGAGGACGTGCAGGAGAGGTTGCTGGGGCTCGCCCTTGGCAAACTGCTCCATCTGCCCATCGATGACCGTCGGGCCGGGAGTTTCGGGGAAATGGTTGCGGGTTATGCCCTGACGAGCATCCGCGACGTCTGGACGCCCGATACGACCTTCTGGAGCCGGTTGACCCGCCCGCAAATGCTGGCGGTCTTGCGCGATCTCGGTCTGCCGATGCACGCCGCGGGCATGACGGCGGCCAAGAAGGTCGATCTGGTCGGCTATATGGTCAACCTCTTCGCCGGAATCGACATGGGGCTGACCGAGGCGCAGCGCGCGGCGGTTGCCGCCTGGAGCCCGCACGGGATGGAGGTGATGCCTTTCGGGCAGGAGGGCGAGGCGGGTGAAGACGCGGGCGACGCCGAGGAAGGGGACGCGGTGTCCCTGCTGGCAGAAGCAGCGGAATAAGCAGCACGGGGCGCTTTCCTCACCGGGAAGCGCCCCGTCGCTTTTAACGACCGCAAAGGAAAGGAGGGCTTCGCAGGGGTGTCTCTCGACACACTTAGAAAGGTTCTCCCAAATGACTGCTCTCCGCGCGCCCCGCTTCGATCTTACCCAGCAGCTGCTCGACCTACTGGCCAATGATATTCGCACCCAGCGCCTGATCACCGCCGCTACCTTGCAAAGCCATATGATCGCACGCTTCGGCGATAGCGACGCCAGCGGGGCCTGGTCGTGGCGGCAAGCCTATGACCTCTGCGAAGCCGCTCTGCTGATGGCGGCCGAGGATCTGGCGGCGGTCTCCAGCAGCCCCGAGACCCGCCTTGCCGCCTTCGAAGCCGCCCAGGCGCGGCTCCCAACCCAAAGCCGTCGTGGGGAAGACCAGGTTCGGCTTCAGCAATTCTCAACGCCCCTGCCCTACGCCTTCGTTGCCGGGGTTGCGGCGCATATTCGCGCCGGCGAGACCCTGCTCGAGCCCTCCGCCGGGGTCGGAGCCTTGGCCAAGATCGGCCAGCTCTTCGGGGCGAAGCTGCTCGCCAATGAAATCGATGCGCCGCGCCGGGATTTGCTGGGGCGCGTCTTAGGCTTGGTGCCGACGGCCCATAATGCCGAGCATATCGATGATCTGCTGCCGCCGAACCTGAGGCCCAGCGTCATCCTGATGAACCCGCCTTTCGTCTCCTCGAGCACCCGCGCCGACCCTTCCATGGCCGAGCGCCACCTCTACGCGGCCTTCAAGCGCCTTGCCCCCGGCGGCCGCCTGGTGGCGATCCTGCCGACGAGTTTTAGCGAGGCCTCGGTCTGGTGGGCAAAGATGAAAGATCGGGCCGCGTGGCGTTTGCGGTTGCTGGTACCGGGTTCGGCTTTTCGCAAACATGGCACCTCGGTCGAAACGCTCCTTTGCGTTTTCGACAAGGTGGCACCGACCGGCGGCGGGGCCGACCTCGCCTATCGCGCCGAAAGCCTGACCGAAGCGCTGCAAGTGCTGGACATGCTCCCGGCACGGGCGAGCCTCAATACTTTGGCTCCCGCCTTGGCCAGCCCGCTGGCGGGGCTGACCCGCGCCGCCGCCGCGCCGCGCCCGCAGGCGCTGATCCCGCAGCCCCTTGTGTATCATCCCCGCGCCCAAGCACAGTTTGGCGAGCCGGTCTCGCCCGTTTTTGCCGCCTATGTGCCCCAGCGCGTCGATATTCCCGGCGCGCTGCCCCATCCGACCGATCTTGTCGAAAGCCTCGCCATGGCGAGCGTCCTGCCGCCGGTCCCGACCTATCAGCCGCTCTTGCCCGGTCGCTTGGTGGAAAAGGGCCTGCTGTCGGTGGCGCAACTCGAGACGATTATTCACGCGGGCGAGGCCCATCGCCTATTTCTCCCTGGCCTTTGGGCACCCGATGCGAGTGAGACCGCCTTCATTGAGGCCGTATCGGGCGGTTTTATCGTCCGCCAGGGGTATTTCCTGGGGGATGGCACCGGCGCGGGTAAAGGCCGCCAGGGCGCGGCGATTATTCTCGATAATTTCCTGCAAGGCCGTCGCCTTGCGGTGTGGATTTCGAAATCAGCCCTGTTGATCGAGGACGCCCGCCGCGATTGGGCGGCCCTGGGCGGCAATCCCTTCGATATTCATGACGTTGGCGGATGGCCGATGGATGCCGATGTTCCCGTCACCAGCGGCATTCTGTTCGTGACCTATGCCACCTTGAGGGCAGAGGGCAAGCAGGGGCGGACCCGGCTGAAGCAGCTGCTCACTGCCCTGGGCAAAGAGTTTGACGGGGTGGTGCTGCTCGACGAAAGCCACGCGCTGTCGAACGCCCTCTCGGTCGAGGACGAGGAGTTTGGCCTTCAGGAAGGATCGCTTCAGGGCATTACCGGCATGCGGCTGCAATGCGCCCTGCCCTTAGCCCGCTTCGTCTATGTCTCGGCAACGGGCGCATCAAAGCTGGAGGCCCTGGTCTATGCGCAGCGCCTGGGGCTGTGGGGGAACCGCGAAACCCCCTTCCCCAATCTCGACAGTTTTCTCGACGCGATGAACGCCGGCGGGGTTGCGGCGATGGAAGTGGTTGCCCGCGATCTAAAAGCCCTTGGGCTTTATGGCGCGCGCGCGCTGTCCATGGTCGGGGTTGAGTATGAGGTGCTGCACCATGATCTGACCGATCGGCAGCGACAGATCTACGATACCTATGCGACGGCCTTCCAGGTCATCCATGCGAACGTCACGGCGGCGCTGCAAGCGACCGGCGTCCTGAACCCGGACGGGCAAACCGTCAGCAAGCGGGCGCGCGGGGCGGCGATGAGCCGGTTTGAGAGCGTCAAACAGCGGTTTTTCTCGCACCTGATTACGGGATTGGCCGCGCCGACGGTGCTTCAGCGCATCGAGGCCGATCTTGCCGCGGGCGAAGCCGTTGTGCTTCAGCTCGTGTCGACGGGCGAGGCGATGCTGAACCGCCGCATCGATCCGGGCTTCACTGGGCTGCTGGCGGATGATTCCCTTGATCTAACCCCGCGTGAGTTCCTGCTGGATTATCTGCACGGGGCTTTCCCGACCGAACTCTACGAAGAGGTAGAAATCCTCGGTCTCGGTAAAACTTTGGTGCCCGTGCGCGATGCCGACGGCAATATCGTCCGCAGCCGGGAGGCCGAGGCCTTGCGGGATGCAATGATCCTGAGCTGTGGTGCCTTAGAGCCGGTTCCCACCATTCTCGATCAGATCCTCTGGCATTTTGGGGCCGACGCCGTGGCAGAAGTCTCCGGACGCC
This sequence comes from Elstera sp., assembly GCF_044372965.1. Classification (NCBI taxonomy): domain Bacteria; kingdom Pseudomonadati; phylum Pseudomonadota; class Alphaproteobacteria; order Rhodospirillales; family Rhodospirillaceae; genus Elstera; species Elstera sp. The sequence continues at coordinate 29,719 of NZ_JBILQX010000020.1, forward strand.
AGCGCCGCCCGATTTATAAGCGGGACGGCGGCGAGAGCCTGTTGGTGATCGAGAAGCGCAGCGCCCGCGCCAATCTTGCCGAAACCGACGCCTTCATGGCCGACCGCAAGCGCATCCTCGCCTTTAGCCAGGCGGGCGGGACGGGGCGCTCGTACCATGCCGAGCGGGGTGCGAAGAATCACCGCCGCCGGAATCACTACATTATCGAACCGGGCTGGCAGGCGAATGAAGCCGTCCAAGGGGCCGGACGCACCCATCGCTCGGGGCAGGTCTGCCCGCCGCGCTACCGCGTCTTGGCGGTCGGCGTTCCCTCCCATAAGCGTTTTAGCTCGACCATTGCCCGTCGCCTTGAGGAAATGGGCGCGCTCACCAAGGGCCAGCGGCAGACGGGCGGAAGTGGCCTGTTCCGCGCCGAGGATAATCTTGAAAGCCCCTATGCCCTCTCAGCCCTGAAAGCCTGGTTTACCGCGCTGATCGATGGGCGCGCGGAGAGTATCGCGCTTGCGGATTTTGAGCGCCTATCGGGGCTGAAGCTGGTGAGTAAGGAGGGTAAGCCCCTCGACCAGATGCCGCCGATGCCAAGGTTTTTGAACCGTCTGCTGGCCTTCGCCTTGGCCGACCAAGAACGGATCTATGGCGAGTTGGACGCCTATATCGCCGCCAAGATAGAGGATGCCAAAGAGCGCGGCACCTATGACCGGGGCGTCGAGCAGCTCACCGGCGAAAACATCGAAGTGATCGACGATCACCTCCTCACCACTCACGCGCGTACCGGCGCTGAAACCCGGCTCTACCGCATTCGCCGCGATGTACCGGTCTATCGGGCCAGTGCGAACCAAGCGCTGTTTGAGCATGACAAGGCGGTTCCGGTTGAACACCGGGAAACCGGCGTGCCTGCCCTCCTGCAACCCTGTGCCGGGCGGTTCGGCGACGACGGCGGGATTGTTCCGATGGTGCGGCTCACGACGACGACCGGGCGGCGGAAGATGAGTGCCGCCGAGGCCGCCCTGGACTATCGCCGCATCGATGCGCAAATGTTTGCCGTCGCCTGGAATGCCGCCGTTGCCCTCCTCCCAAGCCATGAGAGCGAAGAGCTTTTTGTCTTGGCCGGGCTGCTGCTGCCGATCTGGCGGCAGGTGTCTTTCGCCGATCATCGGGTGTTTCGGGTGGAGGCGAATAATCATCCGGCGCTGCTGGGGCGCGTTCTCTCCCCGACCGCAGCCCAAATGCTGATCGGTCGGATTAAACCCGCCGAGACGGTGACGCCCGCCGGGGTTCGCGCCGCGCTGATCGCTGAAGGGCGGACGCTCGCGCTTGCCAGCGGCTTGCAGCTTCGCGCGCGCCGGGTTGCTGGGGAAAAGCGCATCGAGGTCGAGGGCGAGATCGAGCCGATGTTGGCCGAGTTGAAAGCCGCCGGGTGTTTTGTGGAAATCATCCAGTTCAGGACGCGGGTGTTTGTGCCGTGGTCGGAAGGTGAGGACGGGCTGAAGGGGCTGGAAGCGCTGTTGGGGCGGTTCCCGATTGAGGGGTGAGGGTCAATCATTGGCGGGGGTTTCCTCCCCCCCCGCCCAAGACCACTATTCTTTATCACCCAAAAGTTCACGAAATTCGTTCCCAAGTTCCTCTAATGCATCTTTAATTTCGGTAGTAATTTTTTGGAATATTTCGATCCCAGCGGCAATATCTGGGTTGCTGCTGGGCATATCGACTGTAAAGAGAAACCGATTGTACGCCATAGCTAATTCTGCGTTTATTTTTTCGATTTTATCTGCCGTCTTTCTCGGGAGAAATATGGAGTTGATCGGGTAACAATCGAGGAATTTCTTATGTTCATCGAGTGCTATATTCCGTCGTTCGTCCATTGATTTGTCTCCGGTAAGTACTAGCGGTTTGGTGTATTCAGCTAGGCTTCGTAGAACCAATGTGAGCGAGCCAAATATTTCAGCAATGGTCTCCGCCCGCTTCCCGTGTAAATGTGAAAAGCGTAGCTCATGTTCCTTCGCCGCGATATTAAGGCTTGATCGGAGTCGTTCGATAGTCAAGTCCGAATCCCGCTTTAACTCCGCTTTATGAGTTTCTAATTTGGCGTCATATTCATTTTTTATCTGTTGCTTGATCCTCTCCGACAGCCAGGTCTTGCTGAGCCATATCAAGAAACCAGCTACGCCGCCGCCTGCGATCAGCGCCGTGACTAATGAGGATGCAATCGATAACGTGATCGTTTCAAGCATATCACCTCCTGAGTGATGGCGGGAAATTTGCTCCCGCCTGCGCGCCAGCTTTACACACTTGCTTTAAGAAACCGCCCATTTACCCGGATCCCCGTTGTTTCACACTCGACCAAAGTGCTTATCTTGAACAAATATTTCACGGCACTGGGATAAGAAGAAGCCTGTGTTTCCACGATATAAGTGAAACCATCAAAGCAGAGAAAGTAAGGGCTGAAATCCGCCGCTTGCTCGTTCACATAAACAATTGGTCGTGGCAACCCGCGCCTGAAGGCTTCCTCAGCGTTCGGTGAGAATGCAGCGAATGTTCCATGAAGAGCGCCTGCTAGAAGGACCGAAGTAGGATCGTTGCGGGAAAACAGAACGATCATCGGCCTATATTGGCCCTCCTTGTGTAAATTGATGCGATCAGCAAACTGACGACGGCGCAATCCGTCGATTGCTCGCTGGAGCCTTGCAGGGAGTTCCAGGGGCGAACCCTTGGGACAGCGATCCGGTGATTCTCTCCCCGAGACTAACCCGAGGTATTTACGCGCATAATCTCGGAACACGTGACGATCAGGTGCTTTCCGCTCGATCTCGTCGAGAAGGTTCTCAACAAGAACACCTGGATCGGCAGCCAATGAACAGGCTTCGAGAAAACCACTTGAACTTACAGGCGCTAACTCTGAGTTGATGCCCAAAAAGGCCCGTTCACGTATCGCCTGTTCGATGACAGCCATTGTTCCCGACTGTCGGAAATTGGCATCGTCGAAGGTCACGCTATTGATCGCCTGCCGCCAGACGACGGCATTAGCGTATATCCGACCTGGGAGGTGATTTAGGCGCGTGTCGAGGCACCTGAAACCGTTCATTAGCTCGACAAGGCCGAGGGCGTCGACTGAACCCCATACCGACGATTCCTCAAGAGATCGTGCCTCAGTGTCGATGAGCAGCAGCCCTGGTAGGCTTCGCTGATTCATCTCCTCGACCCAAGCGGTCATGGCGACGTTCAGCGCCGTATCCGCGATGCCGTAAAGTAATGTGTTTGCGTGAGGGTCATGCGGAATTTCTCCCTGCATAAGAGCCGCATCGATGGCCACATGCAAAGGCGACCGATGATCAATCGCCCAGATAGGCGTGTCACGATCAGCTCCGGTCAGTTGAAGCATTTGAGCGATTCCCCTCCAAGATCCCAAGCCGTGGGAAGCAGCGATAGCCTCCTGACAGCGGGTCAAGGGATATTCGACCCCAAAAATATCCTTAGAGGCCCTTTGCAGGAGTTTGGCCTGTTGTTGAAAAGACCTAAGATTAGCGCGGCTTCGGGCCAGCATGGCCCGAAAGAGAGATTGAACCATTGTTATCCTCTCCCAGGGCATTATCCCCGGCTCTAAATGGTCGTAGCTTAAATAGTCTCCGCACTTTCACATGCGTCGATTATCATTGTATTCCGCTGTTAAGCTTCAGACGTTTACCTTTTGTGGCATAGGTCAGGCGTGGAATATCGCCGAATTCATAAATATCGCGATCCGGGGTAACATTCAATTATCAAAATAATGGTTGTGTTTTTTTTGGGAAAATCATAAGATTAAATGAACGCGGTGGGATTGGCCCGCTGCAAGAGGTGTGAGACCTAAAGATGACCATGATCATCGTCCAAATTCCCCATCAACGTCCCGCCATAGCATTCTCTGCTGAGAGTTTCGCAGAAATTGCTGACCGCGCTGGACAGAAAAGCGTCGCTCCGGACGTGGTCATCTGGACAGCAGCACAACTGACTGAAAGTTTTGACGATGATGTTGAAGGCATTATCGGCGCTGCTGGGATTGAACTCGTGGCGCGTGATGGATGCATCGCCGAAGTATCGTTGTCGGAAGTAAAATCTGACTGGGTGGCCGTCGCAGATGCTCCCTCAAAGGACGATATTGTGAAGGAGTGGCTCGGGGCTGATATGAGCAGTCTTCATATTCTCGAGACCGCAGACGAAGCAAAAAATTTCGTCACGACCTGGGTCGGTCATGGATGGACGAGCGCCCGCGCCGCTGTGCGACGTGAGGCCGAACGTCTCGGTTGGCTTATGGAGGACGAATGACCCCTTTTTCAACATTATGTGCAGTCTGTGGTCTTTCGCATAGGGAGGCCGCTGACTTCGTAAGAGTGCGTCTGGATACTGTTAAAAACTGGAGTTCAGGCAGGGATGTAACACCAAAGGGTGTCATTGCTGCCCTCATCCAACTTAACCAGCGTATACAGCGAGCCGCCGATCAGGCTGTCTCTGTTGTGATGGAACAGCGTCCCCCTATTGTAGAGTTAGGCTATCCGGCCGACGACGAGGAGGCTCTAAGCCTCGGTTGGCCCTCTGTCGGCGTAATGCGCGTTCTACTCGGGCGAATCATATCGGGTATTCCAGATGGAATACCCGTGAGGCTCGTGCCGCGAGGCTCTACACCGGCAACAGCCGCCGCTGCCGACGCTCAACGGCGGTAGATTTAGCTTTTATTTCATAACTGTTTCCTCAGGAGAGAATCATGAGCCTTTTCATCGCCTATCGTGACGTCTCTGGTGCCAAGTACAAGGTTTTCGGGGATTTCCCGACGGCCGCCGCCTGGGCGCTCGACGGCCAGGAAAAACCTGAATTCATCATCGACGGCGACCAGGTCGTTCCCGCCCCCGCCGTTACCCCGGAAACCTTCCGGGCGGTCTATCACGATCTCGATGCGGCCCTAGCCTCCATCGCCGATATGGCGCCGACCGCGCGCCGCCTTGCCGCCGCTGAGCTTCATGCGCTGGCCGACGCGCTCGACGAATTTGGCGACAGCGAAGAGCTTGCGGCCTGAGCCTGTCGGCCCGGTTCAGCGCCGGTCTGACCGTGCCCGCCGGGCCGACCTTCCGGCCTGGGTGCCCGAGATCCAGGTGACTTATGCGCTGCCCTCCCTGGCCGGCAGTGCGGCCCAGGAAGTTTGGGCGCGGCGTGTAAGGGCCGATAAGGTTCAGGAGGCCCTGCGCTATCGCTCCGAGGTCGATGCCGCCGCTTGGGGCCGCTTCATCGGCCCAGCGCACGCGGGCGACTGGCTGG
>NZ_JBILQX010000150.1:0-8797 GCF_044372965.1 Elstera sp.
CGGCGTTCAGCAGCGAGGCGGTGATATAGGAGCCCAGCCCCGGCCAAGCGAAGACGGTTTCGGTCAGCACCGAGCCTTCCAGCAAATGGGCGTAGGAGAGCGCGATCACGGTAATCAGCGGCACGGCAATATTGCCCAAAGCATGCCGCCAGACGACGCGCCGCTCGGACAGGCCCTTGACCCGCGCTGTCGTGATATATTCTTGGCGCAACTGCTCCACCATAAAGCTGCGCGTCATGCGGCTGATATAGGCCATTGAATTATAGCCCAGCACGGCGCTCGGCAGCACCAGATGACTAAAGGCATTGCCGACGACTTCCCATTCCCCGGCCAGCATCGCATCGATCATCAAGACACCCGTTACCGGATCCACCAGATCGTCGAAGGCAACATCGAGCCGCCCCGGCCCGCTGACCCAATCGAGCTTCGCGTAGAAGACCAAAAGCCCCATCAGCCCAAGCCAGAACACCGGCGCGGAATAGCCCAAGAGCCCAACGAAGCGGGCGACTTGATCGATCCATTTCCCCTGATGCACCGCCGCTTGAATCCCCAAGGGCACGCCGAAGCAAACGCCGATCAAGGTGCCGAAGGTCGCAAGTTCCAAAGTTGCCGGGAAATAGCGCAGAACATCTTCGGCAATCGGGCGCGAGGTGAGCACCGAACGGCCAAACTCGCCCTGCAGCGCGTTCTTCACGTAAATCCAGAATTGGGCAAACAGGGACTGGTCGAGCCCCATCGCCTTATAGGCGGCTTGATAGACTTCCTCGGTCGCCCGGTCGCCAACGACGGCGAGCACCGGATCGATGGGCATGACCCGACCGATGAAAAACGTCACCACCAGCAACCCCAAGAGGGTTAGCACAATAGCGAACGACAACCTCAGTACCGCCGCACCGCCCCGGCGCAGCGACCCTGAGGATAGGGAAAGGGAAGACATTCGGTCTAAAGTTCCATCCGAAAATGGTTTCTATCCCACCCCCCGGAAAGGGGGGCAGGACAGAACCAAACCCGCGTAAAAGGCTTACGTCGTGAAAGACTTACTTCGTGATCTGGGAGTACAGGTTCACGTCGAAGGACGGGCCGATGATGAAGCCCTTCACGTTCGCCGGATGGGCGGCCACTTCGATTTGCTGGAACATCACCACGAAGGGCGAGGTGGCTTGATGGTCTTTTTGGAGCGCAAGATAGGTCGCGGCACGCTTGGCCGGATCACGCTCTTCCACCGCCGCCAGGGTCTTTTTCGACATTTCCGGAATGTCCCAAGTATTGCGCCAAGCAAGCGTTTTCGACTTGGTGGTATCGGAATTATCGAGGTTGATGGCGAAGGTTTCCGCATTCGTGTGCGGATCTTGGTAATCGGGGCCCCAATCGCCGATGTAGATATCGTGGTTACGCGCACGATATTTCGTCAGCGTTTGCTTGCCATCGCCGGGGATCAACTCCAGCTTCACGCCTGCCTTGGCCCAAGACGCCTGCACGGCCTGCGCCACATCGGCATAGGGGGAGACGTTACGCACGTCCATCGTGATGCTGAAACCATCGGGATAGCCCGCTTTGGTCAGCAGTTCCTTAGCTTTGGCCAGATCGAAGCTATAGGGCGTATCGTTCAGCGCCCCCAGGAAGCCCTTGGGCAGGAAGGCCTGATGGGTCGTGCGGGTGCCCTTCAGAATATTCTCTTCGATCGACTTGTAATCGACGAGCATTTTGAGGGCTTGGCGCACTTCCGGCTTCGCCAGCGCGGCGTTCTTCTGGTTCATCCCCAGATACATCAGCGAGCCTTTAACGCCCGTATCGAGAACGATGGACTTATTAGCGGCAAGGCCAATGATCTGATCTTTTTCAAGGTTACGCGCGTAATCCACGTCGCCCTTTTCCAGCATCAGGCGCTGGGTTGCGGCTTCGCCGATGTGGCGGACAACGACGCGCTTGTTCTTCGGCTTACCGGCCCAATAGGCCTCGTTGGCATCGAGCGTGTAGCTTTCCTTGGCCTTCCACGAGCGCAGAACATAGGCCCCAGAGGCGGCGGAATTGGTTTTTAGGAATTCATTGCCGAAATCGCCGTTCACTTCCTTCGACTTCACCAGCTTCGAATCGACAACCGAAGCAACGGTTGCGGTCAAGCAATAGTAGAAGAAGCTCGGGGCCACCGGCTTTTCAACGCGGATCAGCAGCGTTTCGGCATCCGGCGCGCGGATACGGTCGGCCATATTATCCTTGGTAAAACCGAACTGGGTGAGAATGAAGCCGGGGGACTTGTTCAACGCAATCGCGCGGTGCAGCGAATAGGCGGCATCAGTCGCCGTTACCGGATTGCCGGAATGGAACTTCATGCCTTTGCGGATTTTGAACGTATAGGTCAGCCCGTCTTCCGCAACCGCCCAGCTTTCGGCAACTTGGCCTTTGATAATCGACACGTCTTTAAAATCGTAAGACAGCAGCCGGTCGTAGATATTCCCAACGGCTTCCGAGCCCGAGAACTCGAAGCTTTCCGCCGGATCGAGCGAGATAATATCGTCGATCTGTTTGGCCATCACCACCGTATCTTTCGGCGTGGCAGCACTCGCCCCGGTCAGGGCCCCCGTCATGACGACGGCGAAAGAAAGCCCGGCCAGCATGGTCCCGGACAGAATTTTAGTCGACAGCTTCATGGTCCAAACTACCCCCTGTTGAAGAGTATGCCGTCGAACCCATGCCTGCGGTTCTCTGCCGCAGTGCACGTGGGCTGCAAGTCTTCCTCTTTCTGCAACCCCGGTCCGACCAATTGACATGTTAGGGTTTAGTCTTTGACCTCGCGGTCAAGTCTGTCAATAGGCCGAACAGGGGTGGGGGCGTCTTAGCGCTGAGTATGCAGATTATGCATCGACAAGAAGGTCTTGCGGGTGCTCCACATGTTTCAAAATTTGCTCGCGCAGTTTGGCAAGCACGCGGTTTTCAAGCTGGCGAACCCGCTCTTTTGACACACCGAGGCTTTGGCCGAGCTTTTCCAAAGTCACGGGCTCGTCGCCTAAGCGCCGCTCGCAAATGATTTGGCGTTCGCGCGGGCTGAGGCTATCGAGCGCCTCTTTCAGCCATTTGGAGCGGGTTTCGGCATCGCGCAGCCCGATAACGATTTCTTCCGGCGACGGTCCGGTATCGGGCAGGAAGGACTGGGCGTCGTCCTCGCTCGCCTCCGAAATCGGCGCGTTCAGCGATTGGTCCGCCCCGGAGAGCCGCTGTTCCATCGTGCGCACATCGGCTTTCGACACCCCAAGCGTCTCGGCGATTTTGTCGCGGCCCGCCTCATCCAAGGGGCCGCCGGAGGCTTCTTCGATCTTGGCCCGCAGGCGGCGCAGATTGAAGAAAAGCGATTTTTGCGGCGCGGTCGTGCCGGTGCGGACGATGGACCAGTTGCGCAGGACGAAATCTTGCATCGCCGCCTTAATCCACCAAGTCGCATAAGTCGAAAACCGCACGTCGCGGTCGGCATCGAAGCGCGCCGCCGCCTGCATCAGCCCGACATTGCCTTCCTGAACCAGATCGCCCGAGGGAAGCCCGTAGAGCCGAAACCGCCCGGCCATGGCGATAACAAGGCGGCCATAGGCGCGCACGAGCGCATGAAGGGCTTTTTCATCCCCCTGATCGCGCCAGCGCCGCGCCAGTTCAAATTCTTGCTCGCGCGCCAGCAGCGGCACATTCATCGAGGTGCGGATATAGCCAATATTGGCGCGTTGCGTATCGATATCATCGGTATGGGTCATGGCGCGGTTCCTTATCGCAGCCTCACACCCTGTTTACGCAGGCGCAAAAGGCCCGGATCATCGCGCCGCCAGATTTTTGATTAAGACCTGCATCCATTTAATACAATTTTTTGTATTCTGGGGGTTAGCGAGGCGAAATCCTCCGGCAGCCTGAAACAGTCAGCACAAAGGCAGGATCCATGCACTCCAAGACACGGGGTATCACCATCCGGCAACGGATTCTGGGCGCCTTCGCCCTCCTGCTGGTGATCACGTTGGCCCAGGGGCTGTTTGCTATCACGCAGTTGCGCGCGGTGAATGGGGCCGCCAATGAAATCGAAACGCGCTGGCTCCCCGCCGTCGAGCAAGCGGGGATGCTGGCGGCCCGTATCGGTAACTTTCGGATCGCCGAGGGCTTATTTATCCTTTCCGCCGATGAAACCCAGCGCGACGACCGGGCCTTTGAAATGGATACGCCGCGCCGCGCCCTAGCGGATGTGCGCAAAACTTTTAACGAACGGGATTTTGGTCCGACCATCACGGCGCTACTGCCGCAGTTCGATGCCCAGTGGAAAGCCTACCTTGATTTGAACCAACAAATCGTCGCCCTTGCTGAAGCCAACAAACCCCAAGTCGCCGCCGATCTTTTCTACACAAAATCGAAAATCGCTTTCGACGGGCTCACGGACACGCTGCAAAAGATCGTTACCGCCGCCAATGCGGCCGGGGCCGAGGCCAGCGCCACGGGCAACCGGCTATACGACCGCGCTTGGTGGGCGATTGTCGGCGCACTCAGCCTGTGTACGCTGCTCGTTGCCATTTTCGGCATTGGCCTCGTGCGCTCCATTTCTCAACCAATTTTGCGCCTCGCTGAGGCGATGCGCGGCCTTGCGGCGGGCGATCTGGCGCGCACGGTGCCGGAAACCGGGCGCGGCGACGAAATCGGCGAAATGGCGGCCTCGGTGGTCGTGTTCCGCGAAGCCGGGCAGCAGAAGCAGGCGCTCGAAGCCGTTCAAGCCGCCGAAGATGCCGCGCGCCAGAACCGTCAGGCCGCAATCGAACAGGCGATCCAGGGGTTCGATCAAACCAGCACCGCGTCGACGCGCCTGCTCGCGACCGTTGCGGGCGATGTCACCCGGTCGGCGGAAGATCTGGCCCAGGCCGCACAATCGAACCTAGCGCGCGCCACAACGGTCGCCAGCGCGTCCGAGCAGGCGGCGGGGAATGTGCAAACCGTCGCTGCCGCCGCCGAGGAACTGTCGGCCTCGGTCGAGGAAATCGGACGCCAAGTCGAACATTCCGCCCGGATTTCCGACGAAGCCGTGACCCAAGCCGACGCCACCGCCGAAACCGTGCGGGCCTTGGCAGATTCCGCCGGGCGCATCGGCGATGTGGTCAAACTCATTCAAGATATTGCCGCCCAAACCAATCTACTCGCGCTGAATGCGACGATTGAAGCCGCGCGGGCGGGGGAGGCGGGCCGTGGCTTTGCCGTCGTCGCCAGCGAAGTGAAAAACCTCGCCAATCAAACGGCGCAGGCCACCGAAGATATCTCCCGGCAAATCCAGGCGGTGCAGCAGGCAACCGATGGCGCGGTGGGGGCCATTCTCGGCATCAACGACATTATTCGCCAGGTCGGTGCGATCAGCACCGATGTTGCCGCCGCCGTGCGCCAGCAAGGGGCCGCCACCCAGGAAATCGCCCGCAATGTGGTGGAAGCCGAACGGGGCACGGCCGAAGTGTCCGGCACCATTCACGCCATTCGCGAGGACGCCGCCCATAACAGCGATCTCGCCGCGCGCCTGCTAACCACGGCCACCACGCTGTCGGGCCAGGGCGACCGGTTGAAGGGGGAGATTGAGGCTTTCTTTAAAACCGTCCGGAGCGCCTAACGCACCGCAAAAACCACCGTTAGCGCCGCGCCGACGCCGATGACAAAGAGGCGCACAATTTTGGCCGGCAGCTTGCGGGCAATCGATCCGCCCAGCCACCCGCCGATCATGGCGGTCACGGTGATGGCAAGGCAGTGCGGCCAACTCACCAGCCCCCCGGCGATGAACATCACCAGGGCAACAAGCTGAATCACCATCGCCAGAAGGTTTTTGAGCGCGGTGAGAACGTGATGATCCTCGCCCTCGGTAATGGCGAGCCCGGCCAGCATCACAATGCCCATGCCCGCCCCGAAGAAACCGCCATAGGTGGCGACGAAAAACTGGAACACCCGGCCCCAAATCCGGTTTGGCCGCGTCGCCGGATCGGCCTGCTCGCGGGCGCGGATTTTTCGGGTCCAGGCTTGAATCCTTGGCCCCAAGGTAAACAGCAACGTGGCAAAGCCCAGGAACCAGGGCACCAAGGCGCGGAACTGCTGATTATCGACCAGCAATACCAGCGCCGCCCCCAGTAAACCGCCCGCAAGACTCACCAGAATAAGGCCGATAAAACGCGGCCCGTGTTTGCGGATTTCCCGATGATAGGCGAGCGCGCCGGTGATATTGCCCGGCGTAATCGCAACGGAACTCGTGGCATTGGCGATAATCGGCGGAACGCCCGTGGCAATCAGCGCCGAGAAGGTAAAAAAGGTGCCGCCGCCCGCAATGGCATTCACCACCCCGGCGGTTAGTCCCGCCATCGCCAGCAGCGCAATTTGGGCTAGGCTCAACGCATCCATCGCGCATATCTCCCCGAAGTCATCGCGGATGAGCCTAGCGAGACTTTAACGCTGCCGTGAAGTGCGCTTCGCGCATCGCTCGTTTCCAGAGCCGCGCTTAGGCGTCGCTCGACAAACTGCCCAAAACCTGCCCATCGGGGGCGAGCGCCACGGCCAGCAGCGGGCCACCGCGCCCACAGCCGCCATCAAGGGTGAGGGTATAGGGCGTTTCGACAAGACCGGGGGCAGCGCGATCATACCCGCGCACCACCCTGGCGAAACCATCATAGGCGCGCTCAGCGGCGACCAGCCGATTGAAGCCCTTGGCGTCCCACCAAAAGGCATCCTTTTGCTCGCTCACGGCTTTGTCGGGATCAAGACCGGCGTGAACGATCAAAACGGCTTTAGGATCAGTCAGCCCGGCGCGCTTGACCGCCGTCATCAGTTGGCTATGGCCGGGGCGGGCGGTTTGCGCGGCGCGGAGCGCGGTCGTCCAGCGCCCCAGCGCAACCGCCCCCGCGCGGGCCGACGCCATGCCGTCGGCCACCGATCCGCCATAGGCGGCGAGCGTCGCCCCCGCGCCTTGGGCGACCAGCCAATCCAGAACCTCGCGCGGGTTGGGGGCAAAATGCAGTTGGAGCAGCTTGGTCCACATCTCCTCCTGCGTGCCGCGCAGATAGGCGATATCGTCCAAAATCGCGCTGGGACGGCCCAAAAACCAGCGGCGGAAGGCCAAAAGCTCGTTCATCGTGCCGAGAATATCGCCGCCGAGCCCCAGGAAATTCCCCGTATAGACGATACGGTCGGCGACGCGCAGTTGCGGCGCAAGCTGGGCATGCAAACGCCCCAAACGCCCCGCATCGCCGTGAATCGCGGCGACTATCCAGAGCGTTCCTGGACCCTTTAACCGGGCAAACCGTTCAGAATCAACCATTGTCCGTTGATCTAGGGCTGTTCGCGCGCAAGGGTCAAGCCCAGACGAAAAACCCCCGAGACCGCTTACGCCGTCTCGGGGGCTTGTCACACGTGGGTCACGGGCCGAAACCCGCAACCGGTTAACCGTGGTTACGCGGCCTGAAGGAGCAGTTCGAGCTTCTTGGTCGCTTCGTCTTCGTCAATCCGTTCCACGGCCGCAAGCTCGCGAACCAAACGGTCCATCGCGGCCTGATAGATCTGCCGTTCGCTGTAGGATTGCTCGGCAATGCCGGTGGTGCGGTGCAGATCGCGCAGCACTTCGGCAATGGCCGACGGATCGCCCGAATTGATCTTGGCTTCATATTCCTGGGCCCGGCGGCTCCACATCGTCCGGCGCACGCGCGCGCGGCCCTGAAGCTTCGCCAAAGCCGATTGCATTTCTTCTTCCGACGACAGGCGGCGCAGACCGGATGTGCGAGCTTTCGTAACCGGCAGGCGCAGCGTCATGCGGTCTTTTTCGAACGAAATGACAATCACCTTCAGCTCATGCCCGGCAATCGTTTGCGTTTCGGTCGTCAAAACCTGCCCAACGCCGTGGGTTGGATACACCACGAACTCACCCGTCCGAAAGTCAAACCCTTCCTGTGCCATGTCCCATCACCCCATCGAGCCAAAAGCTCGCTTGCCGAGAAAAACCGCCGCCAGACAGGCAGCCCTTCCCGTGAGAAAAACGAACAAGGAGCTGGCCCAACCCGGCCGCCGTCCTTGTGGTCGCTGGCTGAAATCGCACAAAATGAGCGCCCAGAAGGCAATGCCTTCCGGTAGGCTAAATCTCATATGCCCGAAAACTGAGCGGATCATACCACTCCTTGTCATTTAAGTGTAGCCGATTCGCGCTAAGGGTAGGGTTTTTCGAAACCTGATTCTTTCCCGAATATGGCCTGACCCCTAGTGTTTAGGCGGGGGCGCATAACACACATGCAGGCGGTGAAAGGCTAATCAGCCGCTGCTTATTTTCGCCTCAAAAGCCTGAAGCGCGCAAAAAGGTCAGAATTCCCCCGGCAACAAATTGATGAAGTGAGTCGCGATTTTGGCCGGGCGCATCGCGGCAAATAATCTCATCGCCCGGCTCGTCCGCCGCAATCAAGGCTTCCGCGCCGGGCTTGCAGGTGGCGAGAAAACTAAAATGGGTCGCGCCCTTCGGGGCAAGCTCGGCCCGGACGGGCGGGGGGAGATGCGCGCGCAGATAGCCGGTTTCCTCGGCGGGCGGCAGTTCGGGGTTCGGTTGATCGGCGGGCACCAGGAGCACGGGCCGCGCAATAGCAGCCAGGCTTTCCGGGGAAAAGGCATTGGCGAGACCGATATCGAGGGAAACCACCGCCCCCACGCGCGGATCGCGGTAATCGGCAGAAAGAAGCGCTTGGGCCTCCGGCGTGTCGGGCAGTTGATAGGCTTTTGCGACCGTGCAGGCGGCGAAATGGGGCTTGTCGCGGCAATGGGCAGCAAGTCGGGCCGGATC
>NZ_JBILQX010000151.1:0-8782 GCF_044372965.1 Elstera sp.
GCGATCCGTAAGGCTGCCTTCAAATCATGGAACAACGGAACCTGATCCTTGCGATCGTGATTTCCATCGCCATTCTCGTCGGCTTCCAATTCTTCGTCGAGCAGCCCAAGCCGCCCGCGCCGAGGCCCCAAACCAGCGGCCAGACCGCGCCGTCGGGCGCGATCTTGCCCGGCTTACCGGGTGTTGCCACCGCGCCGGTGGTGCGTGACCGCGCCACGATCCTCACCGAAAACCCGCGCGTCGCCATCGAAACCCCGCGCACAAAGGGCTCCATCGCCCTGGTTGGTGGGCGGATCGACGATATCGTGCTGACCGGCTACCGCGAAACGGTCGACCCCATGAGCCCGCTGGTCACGCTGCTGCATCCCTTAGGCGCGGCGGACGCCTATTATGCCGAATTCGGCTGGTCCACGACCGATCAAAGCCAGCCGGTGCCGGGCCAGGATACGCGCTGGACCGCCGATACCGATAAGCTGACCCCAACGCAGCCGCTGACGCTAACGTGGGACAATGGTAAGGGCCTGACCTTCATCCGCCAATATGCGGTGGATAAGGATTATATGATTACGGTAACGCAACGGGTGGACAGCAAAGCGGCGGCCCCCGTTACGCTGTATCCTTACGCCCTGGCCTCGCGCTCCGGCACGCCGATTACGCAGGATTTCTTCATTCTGCACGAAGGCGCGGTCGGCGTTCTCGGCGATGTGCTGCAAGAGCATAAATATTCAGCGATGCGCGAAAAGCCGGAAATCTCGGGCTCGACCAAGGGCGGCTGGCTGGGCTTTACCGATAAATATTGGTTAGTGGCCCTGGTGCCCGATCAAGCTGACACGGTGAAAACCTCGTTCCGGTACAGCAAGCCGAATGGGATCGAAAAATTCCAGGTGGATTACCTGGGCGAAGCCGAAACGCTCGCGCCGGGCGGCAGTGTCGAGTCTAATCATCGCGTGTTCGCGGGCGCTAAGGAAGTCTCACTTCTCCAGCGTTACGAAACCAACCTGAATATCAATCGCTTTGACTATGCGGTCGATTGGGGTTGGTTCTTCTTCTTCACCAAACCGATCTTTCAATTGATGGAAATCATCTATCATCAGGTCGGCAATTTCGGCATCTGCATTTTGGTGCTGACCGTTTTGATCAAGGCCGTCTTCTACCCGCTTGCCAATCGCTCCTATGTGACGATGAGCAAGATGAAGAAGCTGACCCCGGTGATGCAGGAACTGCGCGAAAAGTATAAGGGCGATAACGCGCGCATGCAGCAGGAGTTGATGGGCCTGTATAAGCGCGAGAAGATCAATCCGCTCTCCGGTTGCTTGCCGATTGTGGCGCAGATTCCGGTGTTCTTCGCGCTCTATAAGGTGTTGTTCGTCACCATCGAAATGCGCCACGCGCCGTTCTTTGGCTGGATTCACGATCTGTCAGCCCCGGATCCCACAACGATCTTCAACCTATTCGGCCTGATCCCCTGGACCCCGCCCCACATCTTAATGCTCGGCGCGTGGCCGCTGATTATGGGCATCACCATGTGGCTGCAAATGCGCCTGAACCCAACGCCCGCCGACCCGATCCAGGCGAAGATGTTCATGATTATGCCGGTGGTTTTCACCTTCATGCTTGGCAGCTTCCCCGCCGGTCTGGTGATCTATTGGGCGTGGAACAATACGCTGTCGATTGCCCAGCAGTGGATCATCATGCGCCGGATGGGCGCGGCGTGAGCGCGCTTCCCGTTCAAGGCCCGCTGGAGGGCATGGGGCCGGACGAATGGGCAAGCGCGCTGGAAACCGGCCGCAAGCTCTTCGCTGGGCCGTGTGACTTCGTGGCGGCGGTTCCGACCATCGACCGGCTGCCGCCGATCACCCTGACCGAGGTGGCTTTCGCCGGGCGCTCGAATGTCGGCAAGTCGAGCCTCGTGAATGCGCTGACCGGGCGCAACACATTGGCGCGCACGTCCAACACGCCGGGGCGCACCCAGCAGCTCAACTTCTTCTTGCTGGCGGAAAAGCTGCTGCTGGTCGATATGCCCGGCTATGGCTACGCCGAAGTGCCGAAAACCGAAGCCGCGCGCTGGGCGAATGTGATCGATCTCTACTTGCGGGGGCGCTCCACCCTGCGCCGCGTCTGCCTTTTGGTCGATGCGCGCCACGGGGTGAAGAAGAACGATCTCGATAGTATGGATTGGCTCGATCAACGCGCCGTGCCCTATCAGATCATCATGACCAAATCCGACAAGCTGAAACAGAAGGACCGCGACGATCTGCTGAAGGCAACCGCCGACGTGATCCGCCGCCGCCCCGCCGCCCATCCCGAAATCATCGTGACGAGCGCCGAAACGGGCGAGGGGATTGCGACCTTGCGGGCGGTTTTGTCGCAGTTTGCCGGGTCTTAAGCCGCTTTTTTCGGGCGGCTACAGACGGCGGTGAACATCGGCACGATTTGGTTAGTCGCCGCCGAATATTGATTATGGGTTGAAAAGCGCGCTTCCGTAAAACCGAGCAAACCGAGCGATGAAAAAAAGAACCCTGGGCTGAACTGCCACCAGGTATCAACCTGCTGGACACCTCGGTGGGGCAGAAGACGGCAAATCGCTTCCTGCCCAAGCTCGGGATTATACATCTCCGTCACGATGATCGTTTCGCGGACGCGGCGGGCGACCTGTTCAAGCAAATTGAATGGCGCGCGCGTATGCAGCAAAACGCTCGCCAAGAGGCCGATATCGTAGTCGCCTACGTCCGGTTGAATATGATAGGGGTCGGTTTCGATCATCCGAACCGATGATTTATGAAGATCATGATAGTACCAAAAAGAATTCCGAACGCCGCCAATGATATCGACGAATTCCTTACGCCATTTTTCGACATTGAACCCCTCAAAGGGAACAATATCCCACAGATGGGACATGGGCGGCTCGAGACAGGTTACACTGGCCCCGGCCTTTTCCATATGAACCGACAGAAAACCGCTGGCAGGGCCGACCTCAAAAACTGATTTTCCCTTAAAATCGACATTACCGAGATAGGCATCGACATCTTTGCGCAAATCCCATTCGCCGGAAACCTCACCCGAGGGTAACGTGACGGAATGGTAAAAACGGCAGTCTTTCAGATCGGGCTTGCGCGGGGGAATAGTTTTAAAGGAAGCACCCTTCGACATCAAAAATCTCGCCCATCTGCCAATTTATCGAGTAGTCACTATATAGGATTGCGCCGTGCCGACAATAAGGCGGTTCTCCGCCCCCCCCTGCCCCGGCATTTCTGCGTCCTGCCCATTCCGGCCCGCAATCGAATTTCCGCTTCTCCTCCGCCCCCGTTTTGCGCATGATCCCGCCGCCCCCGCAAGGTGGGAGCCTCACTGTGCCGCTTCGGAGATTTCCCGCGATGACCGACTCCCCTCCCGTCGATATTGCTGCACTCGATTGGCCGACCAAGGCCAATATTCTCTCCGAAGCGCTGCCCTTCATGCGGCGCTTTGCCGGTAAAACCTTCGTGATTAAGTACGGCGGCCACGCGATGGGCAATGAAGCCCTCGCCGATGTGTTTGCGCGCGATGTGGTGCTGCTGAAGCAGGTTGGCATCAACCCCGTCATCGTCCACGGCGGCGGGCCGCAGATCGGCAAAATGCTGGATCGGCTGAAGATTCAGTCGCAGTTCATCGACGGCTTGCGCATTACCGATGAAGCGACGGTAGAAATCGTCGAAATGGTGCTGGCGGGCTCGATCAATAAGCAGCTTGTCGGCGCGATCAACCGCGCGGGCGGGCTCGCCGTCGGCCTCTCGGGTAAAGACGCCAACCTGATCACCGCGCGCCGCCTAACGCGCACCAAGGTCGATCCCGATAGCCATATCGAAAAAGTGCTGGATCTCGGCTTCGTTGGCGAGCCGGAAGAGGTGAATGTCGAGGTTCTCAACGTTTTTGCTGCCTCCAACATCATTCCGGTCATCGCGCCGACCGCCATCGGCACCAAGGGCGAAACCTTCAACATCAATGCCGATACGGCAGCGGGCGCGATTGCGGGCGCGCTGAGCGCCACCCGGCTACTGCTGCTGACCGACGTTGCGGGCGTGCTCGATAAGAGTAAGAACCTGATTAAAGAACTCTCCACGGAAGATTCGCGCCGCCTGATTGCGGACGGCACGATTTCGGGCGGGATGATCCCGAAGATCGAAACCTGCATGTCAGCCGTCATGCAGGGCGTTGAAGGTTCGGTGATTCTCGACGGGCGCGTCCCCCATTCCGTTTTGCTGGAGATTTTCACCTCCGGCGGCGTCGGCACGCTCGTGCGGCGCGGCTAAGAACCCTCAGAAAGAACAAGAAAATGACGCAAGATCTCGCCACAACCATTGATGCCGCCTGGGACGCCCGCGACACGCTTTCGACCAGCACGCAGGGCGCTGTGCGCGAAGCGGTGGCCGAAGCCTTGAATCTTCTGGATGCGGGCAAGGCGCGGGTTGCCACGAAAGAGGCCAGCGGCTGGGTGGTGCATCAATGGCTGAAAAAGGCCGTGCTGCTCTCCTTCCGGCTCAACGACATGGCCCCGATTTCGGGCGGGCCGGGCGGCGCGGATTGGTGGGACAAGGTGCCCTCCAAGTTCCTCGGCTGGGGCGCGGGTGAGTTCCAAAGCGCGGGCTTTCGCGCCGTTCCAGGGGCCATCGTCCGCCGCAGCGCCTTTATCGCCCCCAGCGTCGTGCTGATGCCGAGCTTCGTCAATGTCGGCGCGTATGTTGATAGCGGCACGATGGTCGATACGTGGGTGACGATTGGCTCCTGCGCGCAAATCGGCAAGAACTGCCATATTTCGGGCGGCGTCGGTATCGGCGGCGTGCTGGAACCCTTGCAGGCCGGGCCGGTGATTATCGAGGATAACGTCTTCGTCGGCGCGCGCTCGGAAGTGGCCGAAGGCGTTGTGGTCGAAGAAGGGGCCGTGCTGTCGATGGGCGTGTTCTTAGGCGCCTCCACCAAGATCATCGACCGCAATACCGGCGAAATCTTCATGGGCCGCGTTCCCGCCTATTCGGTGGTCATCCCCGGCACCCTCCCCGGCAAGCCGCTGCCCGATGGCACCCCTGGGCCGGGCCTCGCCTGCGCCGTGATCGTGAAGCGGGTCGATGCACAAACGCGCAGCAAGACCGGCATCAACGAACTGCTGCGGAGCTAATCCCCATGGCGGAGGCGCTCGACCCGATCCTGCTGACCCAAGCCCTCATCCGCTGCCCGAGCGTGACCCCAGCGGACGCGGGCGCGCTGGGGCTGCTGGCGGCAACGCTGACCGGCCTCGGGTTCGACTGCCACCCGCTGCGCTTTGAAGAGGCGGGCACCGAGCCTGTCGAGAACCTTTACGCGCGCTTTGGCACCGGCAGCCCGCATTTCTGCTTCGCCGGGCATACGGATGTGGTGCCGCCGGGCGATCTTGCGGGCTGGTCGGTCGATCCTTTCGCCGCCGAGATTATGGGCGAGCGGGTGTTTGGGCGCGGGGCCGCCGATATGAAGGGTGGCATCGCCGCTTTCGTTGCCGCCGTCGCGCAGTTCCTGGCCGAAACCCCGGAGTTTGGCGGCTCGATTAGCCTGCTGATTACCGGCGACGAGGAAGGCCCCGCCGTCAACGGCACCAAAAAGATGCTGGAATGGCTAGCGACGCGCGGCGAAACGATTGACGCCTGCGTCGTCGGCGAGCCGACCAATCCGCGCGTGCTCGGCGAGATGATGAAAATCGGGCGGCGCGGCTCGCTCTCGGGTCTGCTCACCATCCAGGGCACGCAAGGCCATGTCGCCTATCCGCATCTGGCCGATAATCCCATTCCGAAAATGGTGGCGCTGCTGACCGCTCTCGGGTCCGGTGCGCTCGATGGGGGCACGGCGCATTTCCAGCCGTCGAACTTGGAAGTCACCACGGTCGATACCGGCAACCCGGTGAGTAATCTCATTCCCGGCACGGTCACGGCGCGCTTCAACGTGCGCTTTAACGATGCTTTCACGAGCACCACGCTCGAAAAACTGCTGCGCGCGCGGCTGGACAGCGCCGAGATACCTTACGATTTGCAAATCAGTGTCTCGGGCGAAAGCTTCTTCACGCCGCCCGGCCCGCTCTCGGCGCTGGTCGCCGAGGCGGTGGAAGCCGTGCTGGGCGTGGTGCCGGAGATGAGCACGACCGGCGGCACGTCGGACGCGCGCTTCATCCGCGCCTATTGCCCCGTGGTGGAATTCGGCCTCGTCGGTCAGTCGATGCATAAGGTCGATGAGAACACCCGCCTTGCGGATTTGACCGCGCTCACCCACATCTACCGCAGAATGCTCGATCGGTACTTTTCATAATGCCCTCCGTCCAAGCCCTTACGGCCCTGTTTTGGGGAAACCCGGCGTGGCAGAGCTATTTCCTCGATAATGTTGGGGAGGTGCGCCGGTCCTTCATACCGCTGGCCATCGAATTTGTCCTGGTCATGGTGGTCGCCCTGTTGGTCGGCAGTGAAACCCAACTGGGCCTGCAAGGCACATTGCTGCAAGCCGTGGCCGATCTGGCCGCCACCGCCTGCTTCCTGACGATTTTCGCCGAGTTAAGCTTGCGGCTCGGCTATCGAACCGGCCTGTGCCGGGTCATCGCCGGGGTCAATTGGGCCTCGATGATGCTCTCGATTGTCGCCCAAATTGTCGTTCTGATTGCCTTGACGGTCGGGTCGGAAGTCTTGATGCAGGGGGCCGCGATGATGGTCTTCATCTGGATCAACGTCGTGCTGTTCCGTATCGTGAAACAAGGTTTGGGCGCGCCTACCGGCCTTGCGGTCGGCGCGCTGGTCCTGCACCTGTTACTATCGCTCACTTTCACGATTGCAGCGGTGAATGTGCAGTTTGGGGCCAATCCCGCCCTATTGACCGGCCCCAGCTAGACGGTAAACCACAATCGACGTGGCATAGGCCGACCACAGCGCCACGAGACCCAAAAGGGCCGCCGCGCGCCGGTCGTGGGGGCGTGCCAGAAGGGCCGCCGTCGCCGCCAGAAGCACCGTACCAATGTTCCCAGCAAACCCCGCCCAAACACTATCGGTCGCCAAAGCGTAGAAGGTATAGGCGAGGCAGTCGAATGCCAGCAGCCGCCCCACAAGGCGCGCCCGCCCCGCGCCCGGCAACCGGGCCGACAGCAGAACATCCGCCGCGCCCATGCCCGCGAATAGCAGCGTCCAAATCGCGCCAATCACCCAGCCGGGCGGCGCGAACCAGGGTGGGGTCGCCTGCCGGGTCACGCCGGTATCGTTCCAGCCCAGGCTGAAAATCAGCCCGTTTAAAATCAGCGCGACGGCAACATAACCGGACGCGCGCAGGAAGATCTGCCGTTTCATCGCTTTTCCTTATCGGGTAGCGGGGCTATGGCTAAGCGCCTGATCCCATCGCCCCCGTCGAGTTCTATCCATGTATACCGCTTTTTGGACGATTGCCCTGCTGGTTGGCTCCAACCTGTTCATGACCTTCGCCTGGTACGGGCATTTGAAGTACCGCGACACGGCCCTGTGGCAAGTGATTCTGATAAGCTGGGGCATCGCTTTTTTCGAATATTGCCTGCAAGTCCCCGCCAACCGCATCGGCTATGGGGTTTTCACCGCGCCGCAGTTAAAGATTATCCAGGAGGTCATCACCCTCGTGATCTTCGCCGGGTTTTCGGTGTTCTACTTAGGCGACCAGTTGCGCTGGAACCACGCGGCGGCGGCGCTCTGTTTGGTCGGCGCGGTCTATTTCGTGTTTTTGAAGGTCTAGAACCAGCTTTCCGCCGCCTTGATGCCGGAGCGGATCGCCCCTTCGAGCGTTGCGGGCAGGCCCGTATCGGTCCAATCGCCCGCAAGACGCAGATTGACGAGGCCGCCCGCCCGCGTTTTCGGGCGTAAAGCGACCTGGTTGGGCGTGGCGGCGAAGGTGGCGCGTTTTTCCCAAATCAGCGTCAGGTCTTTGGGCGCGCAACCGTAAAGACGCATCAGATCGGTCTGGAGGGCGGCGCTGAGTTTTTCCTCCGGCCACGCGCGAAACCCATCGGCGGCGCTGATGGTGATGGCCACCCGCGCGCCCCGGCGCAAAAACCATTCGCCGGTGCCATCGATGAGCCCAAGAAGCTCCGGCGTTTCGCTAAGGTCAGGCGGCACCGGCAGCACGGCATGGGCGTTGAGAATCGCGCGGGTTTCGGTCGGCACGATGAGGTCGGGCAGGAGCCGTTGGGCGGCAGACGGCGGCACCGCGAGGATGACGCGGCTGCGCGGCGTGATGGGGATAATCTCGCCATTACCTACATGCAGCGCCGTTAAACGGTCTTCGACGCGATGAAACCCGCGCACCGGCGTGGTGAAACGCAACCGCGCGCCTTTCGCCGTTAGATAGGCGAGCGCCGGTTCGATCAGGCTGGCGCTAAGGCTCTGCCGCGCCACCATCGGGCAGGCTGCCGCCGCGCCGCGCAGCAAACCTTGCCGCAAGACGGCGCTCAGCAAACGCGCGTCGCCTTCCGCCGGATCACAGTTGAGAATTGAGCGCGTTAAGGGGGTCCAGAACCAACGCCCTGTTGGGCCTAAGAGATCGAGTCTTTCGGCAACGGTGCCGCCACGCATCAGATTCCCCGCCGCCAGCAGCGCGCCGCGCGTGAGGGGTTTTGGCGGGTTGACCAGCAGACCAGGGCCGAGCGGCACGGTCAGCCGATCCTCCCCACCGATAAGCGTCAGCGCCCCCGGTGTCGGCCCCGGTGCCGCGAATTGGTCCTGCGCGCCGATGCGGGCGAGATAGGCTTGAACGGCCCGGTTGCCGCGCAGAATAAGATGGG
>NZ_JBILQX010000152.1:0-8750 GCF_044372965.1 Elstera sp.
ATTCGTCAACCAGCACCAGCGCCGGTTTGCGGGCGAGAATGGCGTCGAGATCCATTTCCGGCAGGGCGCGGCCCTTATAGTCGCTCGCGCGCTTGGGCAGGATTTCGAGCCCGGCCAGCATACGCTGCGTTTCCGCCCGCCCGTGGGTTTCAACCACGCCGACGACGACATCCACCCCCTCGCGCCGCCGCTGCCGGGCGATGCGCAGCATCTCATAGGTTTTGCCGACCCCTGGCGCGGCCCCAAGGAAGATACGCAACCGCCCCCGCCCTTCTTTTTGGGCGAGGGCCAGCAGCGCCTCGGGGTCGGGGCGCTGCTCTGTGGTTGAAAGATCGGAATCGCTCATGCCGGCCAGATTACGGGCTTTTGCGCTTCGTCGCCATGTCGTCCAGCGCCAGATTAAGCGCCAGAACATTCACGCGCGGCTCGCCGATAAGCCCCATCAGGCGGGTTTCGACCGACCGTTCCACCAGTTCGCGCACCACGGCCACCGGCAGATCGCGGGCTTTGGCGACCCTCTCGATTTGCAACCGCGCCGCCTCCGGCGACACATGCGGATCAAGCCCGCTGGCCGAGGTGGTGACGAGATCGACCGGCACCAGCTTGGTCGTTTCCAGCGCGGCAATATCGCCCGCCACCCGCTCGATCAACGCCTTCGAGGTCGGCCCCAGGTTGGAGCCCGACGAGGACGCCGCGTTATAGGGCAGCGCAACGCTGTTGCCGTCAGCATCCGTCCCGGAGGTCGCCGAGGGGCGCGGGTGGAAGTAGCGCGGATCGGTGAAATTCTGCCCGATCAGACTGGAGCCGACGATTGCGCCGTTGCGCTCGATTAAGGAGCCATTGGCCTCACGCGGGAAAACCAGTTGGGCAATCCCCGTGATTGCGGCGGGATACGCGATGCCCAGCAGCGCGGTCATCCCGATAAGCAGCACAAGGGCCGGGCGAAACAGTTGGATCATGATGATTTCCTAAGCCAAACCGAAGGCAGTAACGGCGAGATCGATGATCTTGATGCCGATGAACGGCACGATCAGCCCGCCGAAGCCATAGACGAAGAGATTGCGCCGCAGCAGAGCCGCCGCCCCTTGCGGCCGGTAGCGCACGCCGCGCAGGGCGAGCGGAATCAGCCCGATGATGATGAGCGCATTGAAGATTACCGCCGACAGAATGGCGCTGCTGGGCGTTGCCAGTCCCATCACGTTCAGGGCCTGAAGCTGCGGATAAATCCCCACGAACATGGCCGGGATAATGGCGAAATATTTGGCCACGTCGTTGGCGATGGAGAAGGTGGTGAGCGCGCCGCGCGTCATCAGCAATTGCTTACCAATGCCGACGATTTCGATGAGCTTCGTTGGGTCGCTGTCGAGGTCGATCATATTGCCCGCCTCGCGCGCCGCCACCGTGCCGGTGTTCATGGCGACGCCGACATCGGCTTGGGCGAGGGCGGGGGCGTCATTGGTGCCGTCGCCGCACATGGCGACCAGCTTGCCCTTGGCCTGTTCGTCACGGATCAGCTTTAGCTTGGCTTCCGGGGTTGCTTGGGCCAAGAAATCATCCACGCCCGCTTCGGCGGCAATCGCGGCGGCGGTCAGCGGATTATCGCCCGTAATCATCACCGTGCGAATGCCCATGCGCCGCAGTTCGCTGAACCTTTCGCGGATGCCGCCCTTCACCACGTCCTTTAGGTGAACGACGCCGAGAAGCTTACCACTTTCGGCCACCACCAGCGGCGTGCCGCCGGATTTCGCCACGCTTTCGACGATAGCCGTCAGCCGGTCCGACCCCGTACCAGCCGCCCAGGCCAGCACGGCGTCGGTTGCGCCTTTGCGGATCTGGCGCTTGCCAAGATCGATCCCGCTCATCCGCGTGGTGGCGGAGAAGGGAATGAAACTTGCCCCCCGTTCGGCCATATCGAGGGCGCGCAGGCCATAGGCTTCTTTTGCCAGCACAACGATGGAACGGCCTTCCGGCGTTTCGTCCGACAATGACGCCAGCATCGCGGCTTCCGCCAGAATTTTGGCATCGACGCCCGGCAACGGCAGAAATTCGGCAGCGACGCGGTTGCCCAGCGTGATCGTGCCGGTTTTATCGAGTAGCAGCGTATCCACATCCCCCGCCGCCTCTACCGCGCGGCCCGAGGTTGCGAGCACGTTGAAGCGAACCAGCCGATCCATCCCGGCAATGCCGATGGCAGAGAGAAGCGCGCCGATGGTTGTGGGGATGAGGGTCACGAACAGGGCAATCAGCACCACGACCGAGATGCTTCCGGCGCTATAGGCGAGAAAGCCGGGAATGGTTGCCACCGCTAGCAAGAAGATGATCGACAGACCCGCGAGCAGGATCGACAGCGCGATTTCGTTCGGCGTCTTCTGCCGCTGCGCGCCTTCCACCAGCGCAATCATCCGGTCAAGGAACGTGTTCCCCCGCGCCGAAGTGATGCGGACGGTGAGGACATCCGACAGAACCCGCGTGCCGCCCGTTACCGCCGAGCGGTCGCCGCCGCTTTCGCGGATAACCGGCGCGCTTTCCCCCGTAATGGCGCTTTCATCGACCGAGGCGACCCCGTCGATCACTTCGCCATCAGAGGGGATGATTTCCAGCGCTTCGACGATCACCAGATCGCCGGGCTTCAAATCGAGCGCCGATACGGTTTCGGTGCCGCCATTGGCAAGCTTGCGCCGCGCAGTGGTTTCGGTTCGGGTTTTGCGCAGGCTATCGGCTTGCGCCTTACCCCGGCCTTCCGCCACGGCTTCGGCGAAGGTGCCGAAGAGAACCGTAAACCACAACCAGGCCGCGATTTGCACCGTAAAGTCGGTTCCGCCCGCGCCGGTGGCAAGATCGCGCACCAGCAGAACACTCGTCAGCAGCGCGACCAAGGCCACGACGAAGAGGATGGGATTGCGGCTGAGCGCGCGCGGATTGAGTTTCGTGAAAGCTTGCCCCGCCGCCGGGATGAGAATCGCCGGGTCGGTCAGGGAAACGAGAGGTCGTTTGCTCATGGGATTCGCGCCTTAAAACAGCGTGCCGGCGGTCATTGCCAAATGTTCGGCAATCGGACCCAAGGCCAGCGACGGGAAATAAGTCAGACCGCCGACGATCAGGATCACCCCGACCAAGAGGCCGACGAACAGGGCCGTATCGGTGGGGAACGAGCCGGAGGAGGCCGGTTGCGGGGATTTGCGCGCGAGCGACCCCGCCACCGCCATCACCGGTACAATCATGGCGAAACGCCCCAGCAGCATGGCAATCCCCATCACCCCATCATGAAACGGGGTATTGGCATTGAAGCCGCCGAAGGCCGAGCCATTGTTCGCCGTCGCCGAGGTATAGGCGTAGAGCGCTTCGGAGAACCCGTGCGGGCCGCTATCTTGCAAACTCGCCAGCGCCGAGGGGATGAAACCGACCAAAGCCGTGAAGCCAAGGATCGCCAGCGGCAGCACCAGCAGCGACAGCATCGCCATGGTGACTTCCGGCGCTTCGATTTTCTTGCCGAGATATTCGGGCGTCCGCCCAACCATTAGCCCGGCGATGAAGACCGTTAGCAGGGCAAAGACGAGCATCCCATACAGCCCCGCACCAACGCCACCGACGATGATTTCGCCAAGCTGCATGTTAATCATCGGGATCATGCCCGCGAGCGGCAGGAAACTATCGTGCATCGCAATCACCGCGCCGCACGAAGCCGCCGTGGTGATGACGGCGAACAGCGACGAAGCGGCAATACCGAAGCGCACTTCCTTACCTTCCATATTCCCGCCGATCAGGCCGAGTTGATGGAAGAAGGGATTGCCCGAAGCTTCAACGCCGTAAACTACGGTAACGCCCGCGATGAACAGCACGCCCATCGCGCCGAAGATCGCCCAACCCTGCTTTTCGTTGCCAACCATACGCCCGAAGGTATTGGTGAGGCCCGCACCGAGCAGGAAGATCAGCAGCATCTGAATGAAATTCGAAAGCGCCGTCGGGTTTTCGAACGGATGCGCGGAATTGGCGTTGAAAAAGCCGCCGCCGTTGGTGCCGAGCATCTTGATCGCCAATTGCGAGGCGACCGGGCCGAGGCTGAGCGTCTGTTTCGCCCCTTCCAGCGTTACCGCCTCCGCGCTCGCCGCAAAGGTCTGCGGGACACCCTGCCAAACGAAGAAGAGGGCGGCGATAAAGGAAATCGGCAGCAGCACATAGAGGGTGACGCGCGTTAAATCGACCCAGAAATTGCCCAAATCGCGCGCCGATTTGCTGGCAAAGCCGCGCACGAGCGCAATCGCAAGGCAAATCCCCGTCGCCGCCGACAGGAAATTCTGCACCGTCAACCCGGCCATCTGGCTAAAGTGGCTTAGGGTGGTCTCCCCACCATAAGATTGCCAGTTGGTATTGGTGACGAAACTAAGCGCCGTATTGAAGGCAAGGTCCGGCCCCACCGCCGCAAAGCCTTGCGGGTTCAGCGGCAGCCCATCTTGCAGGCGCAAAATACCGTAGAGCAGCAAAGCGCCCGCGCCGTTCAACACCAGCATCGCGGCGGTATAGGCGACCCAGCCTTGGCCCTGTTTCGGGTTCACCCCGGCCACCGCATAAAAACCGCGCTCTAGTGGGCCGATGATGGGCGACAGCAGCAGTTTTTGTCCGGTGAAAACGCGGGTAAGATAGCCGCCGACCGGTCGCACCAGCATAAGAAGAATAAGACAAAACAGCGCGATTTGCGCCCAACCGTTCAAACTCATGACCGGCCTCGCTAAAAACGTTCAGGGCGCAGCAGCGCCAGCAGCAAATAGGCGAGCACACAGGCCGAAACCGCGCCGCCCAGAATCAAATCAAGAGACGCCGCACTCATCGGTCGATCTCCGTGGCGCAGACCAGCGCATAGCCGACCAACGCCGAAAATCCGGCGGCCAAGGCCGCCAGAAACACAACATCCAGCATGATTTCTCCTTCTACGGGGTTTCCCGTTAGGGGCATCTGACGCCAAACCCGCGTGAAGGTTCGAGACGAAGCCGGGCCTGCGCGCATAAAGATTCCATAAAGACCGCCCCGCGCGGCGGGCACGTTGCGGCGCAATGGCACGTTGACGTATCCGTCAATGCGGGCGTTACATGGGCTTATCGTTTTCAGGAGACGCACCATGGCCCTGCCCGCGCTCGTTCAGTTCATGATCCGCAATGCCGCAATTGGGGCGAGCCTTGGGGTCGCCGTTGGCCTCGGGCTGATGTTCGGCGATGCTTGGGGGTTGGCGACGCTCGCGGGCCAAACGGAAAGCCCTCTCGTCGCCTGGATTATGCTGCCCTGGGGCCTCGCCGTCACCTTCGGTGGCGTTCAAGTCGGGATAGCGATTATGGTGGCTGAGGATGATTCGCCCGGCGGTGGTAAACGCCAGCGCATTCCGCTCGCATCACACGCAGCGCGGCGAGTATGATGGCACGATGGGATTCGCTCAGGAGCGGCGAATCTGAAGGATAGATTGACAGAATGCGCGCTTTAAAAATTCTAGCTCTTCTCATTCTTGTCGCAGCCGTGGGCGGCGGAGGCTATTGGGCCTATCGGACCTATTATAAGCCGAAGGCGGCGCTCCCCCCCGGCATTATCGGCAGTAATGGCCGCATCGAGGCGAATGAAACCGACCTGAGCGCCAAGTTTGCCGGGCGCTTGGTAGAGGTGCTGGTTCAAGAAGGCGATATGGTGAAAACGGGCGATGTGGTCGCTCGGATCGATACCGCCGATCTAGAGGCCGCTTTACGCGCCGCCGAAGCCAATGTGCGCCAAGCCGAAAAGGCCGAAGCCGAGGCTAATGCGCAAATCACCTTACGCAAAAGCGAACTCACTCTCGCCGATCAAGAGTTGGATCGGGCCGTGGCCCTGATCGCCAAAGGCAATGTGACCCAACAGCGCGTCGATCAAAACCGCAATCAGCGCCGCACTGCGGCGGCGGCTTTGGAGGCCGCGCGCAGCCGGGTCGATGCGAGCCGCGAAGCCATCAGCGCCGCCCGCGCCGAGGCCGACCGGTTGCGCGCGCAGGTTGGCGACGGCGTGCTGAAATCCCCCGTTTCGGGCCGGGTGCTCTACCGGTTGGCCGAACCCGGCGAAGTGCTGGCGGGTGGCGGCAAAGTGCTAACCCTGCTCGATCTCTCCAGCGTCTATATGACGCTGTTCCTGCCCACCACCGAGGCGGGGATTCTGGCAATGGGGGCAGAGGGGCGGATTGTGCTGGATGCGCTCCCCAATCGCGCCATTCCCGCCAATGTCTCCTTCATCTCCGCCCGGGCGCAGTTCACGCCCCGCCAGGTGGAAACGAAAAGCGAGCGCGACCGGATGATGTACCGCATCAAAATCCGCGTGCCGGAAGCCCTGGTGCAGCAATATCTTGAGTATGTGAAAACCGGCCTCACCGGCATGGGCTATGTGAAGCTCGACCCGAAAGCTGCTTGGCCGGAGTGGCTTCAGTCGGACTTGACGAAGCCTGCCGGGTCGTGATCCGCTCGCTATGAGCACCGCCGTTCAGCTTGAGGGCGTTTCGCACAGCTACGGCAAAACGCTGGGGCTGGAAACTGTGTCGCTGGTCCTGCCCGAAGCCCAAACGCTCGGGCTGATCGGGCCGGACGGGGTTGGCAAATCCACCCTGCTCGCCCTCATCGCCGGGGCAAAAAAAGTGCAAATCGGCAGCGTCACCGTGCTCGGGGCCGATATGCGCGCAAGCCGCGCCCGCACCGAGGTTCAGCCGCGCATCGCCTATATGCCGCAAGGCTTGGGCAAGAATCTCTACCCCGATATCACCGTAAGCGAGCATCTGGAGTTCTTCGGCAAGCTCTTTGGCCTGAGTTCCGCCCAACGCGCCGAACGGGCGGTGGCCTTGCTCGCCGGAACCGGCCTGACCGCCTTTGCCGACCGGCCGATGGGAAAACTTTCAGGCGGCATGAAGCAAAAGCTGGGGCTGTGCTGTGCCCTTATCCACGATCCCGATTTGCTCATTCTCGACGAGCCGACCACGGGGGTCGATCCGCTCTCCCGCCGCCAATTCTGGGAGTTGGTCACGCGCCTGCGCGAAAACCGTCCGCAGATGAGCGTCATCGTCGCTACCTCCTATATGGATGAAGCCGAACAGTTCGATCAGGTCGCGGCCATGCACGGCGGCCGCTTGCTCGCCTGCGCCGCGCCCGCCGCCCTGAAAGCCCAAACCGGCTGCACCAGCCTCGAAGACGCCTTCATCGCCCTACTGCCCGAGGAGGCCAAACGCGGCCATATCCGGCCCGTAAAGCCGCCCGCCCCCGACGCGAACGGCCATCCGCCCGTGATCGAAGCGCGCGGGTTGACGCGCAGTTTCGGCGATTTCACCGCCGTCGATCATGTGGATTTCGCCATTCAGCGCGGCGAGATTTTCGGTTTTCTCGGCTCCAACGGCTGCGGCAAAAGCACCACCATGAAGATGCTGACGGGCCTGCTGCCCAGCACCTCCGGCGAGGCCTTTATGCTGGGGAAACCCATCGACCCCACCGATCTCGATGCGCGGCGACGGGTTGGCTATATGTCCCAGGCGTTTTCGCTCTATGGCGAACTCACCGTGCGGCAGAACCTGCGCCTGCACTCCAAAATCTTCCGCCTGCCCGCCGAGGCCGCCACAAAGCGCGAGGCCGACCTAACCGCCCGCTTCGGCCTTGCCCCCTATCTCGACGATCTCTCCGCCGATCTGCCGTTGGGCGTGCGCCAGCGTCTCTCCCTCGCCGTTGCCATTCTGCACGAACCGGAAGTGTTGATTCTCGACGAGCCAACCTCCGGCGTCGATCCGGTTGCCCGCGACGGCTTTTGGCAGGAACTCTTCACCTTATCGCGCGAGCAGGGGGTGACGATCTTCGTCTCGACCCATTTTATGAACGAGGCCGCGCGCTGCGACCGGATCGCCTTTATGCACGCGGGCCGCGTGCTCGCTATCGGCACGCCGGACGCGCTTGAAAAAGAAAGCGGTACATTCAGTCTCGATGAAGCCTTTATTCGGGCGATGGAAAAAGCGCTCGGCCCACAAACCGTAACCGAGACGCGTTTCCCCGACCCCCTGCCGCCCCAGGGCCGCCCGCCGCGCTTTTCACCGAAACGGCTGGGCGCATACGCCTGGCGCGAGGCGTTGGAAATTCTGCGCGACCGGGTGCGCCTGACCGTCGCCCTCTTCGGCACCGCCTTTCTGATGGTGGTGTTCGGCTACGGGATTTCGCTGGATGTGGAAAAGGTGCCGTTTTCGGTGCTCGACCAGGATCAATCGCCGGAAAGCCGCGCCTATATCGAACAGTTTCAGGGCTCCCCCTACTTCCGCGAGCGCCCGCCGCTGGCCAGCCCAGCCGCGCAAATGGTTGAGTTGAAGGGCGCGCGCAGCGCCGCCACGCTCACGCTTCCCCCCGATTTTGGGGCCCATCTGCGCCGGGGCCAGCCGACCGAAGTGAGTATTCTCATCGACGGGGCCATGCCGTTCCGCGCCGAAACCGTGGAAGGCTATGTGACCGGGCTGCACCAGCAGTTCCTGACGACAATGGCCAAGGAAAACGGCCTGACGCTGCCCGCAACGCCGATCCAGATCGAAACGCGCTTTCACTACAATCAGGCCTTTCGCAGCCTTGATGCGATGGTTCCGGCGACAATCGCCCTGCTGCTGGTGATGATCCCGGCAATTCTGATGGCGCTCGCCGTGGTGCGGGAGAAGGAAATGGGCACGATTGCCAATTTCTACGTTACCCCCACCAGCCGTTTCGAGTTTCTGATCGGCAAGCAACTGCCCTATG
>NZ_JBILQX010000153.1:0-8737 GCF_044372965.1 Elstera sp.
TCTACACGCGCTCGATTGTCGCCATCGACGTGGTGGACCGCTACACCCTATCGCTAACGACGCGCACGGCCTATCCGCTGCTGCCCGTCGAGCTATCGTCGATCGGGATGATTTCGGACGGTAAATCGGGCGCGCCTGCGATTGCCTTCAACCCCGCCGGGTGCGGGGCGGGGCCGTGGCCGACGACGGAAGAGTTCAACAGCGGCAAACAGGCCATCGGCACCGGGCCGTATAAGCTGGTGCAATATGTCAAGGGCGAGCAAATCCGCCTGGAGCGCAATGCGTCCTACTGGGGCAAAGCTCCTGCTTGGGATAAGGTCACCTTGCGCCCGATCAGCAACCAAGGCGCACGGGTTGCAGCGCTGCTGGCGGGGGATGTGGACTTCATCGAAAGCCCCCCCATTCAAGATATTCCGCGCCTCCAGGCCGATGCGCGCCTGAAGGTGGTGCAGGGCGTTACCAGCCGCGTGATCTATCTGGCCATGGATCAGGCCAGCGACAAAGCCCCCGGCGTGACCGAGGATATTCCGAACCCGTTCAAAGATAAACGCGTGCGCGAGGCGATTTCGCTCGCCATCGACCGTAAGGTGATCGTGGACCGCGTGATGGGCGGCCTTGCCATTCCGGCTAATCAATTTCTGCCGGAGATGATGTTCGGGCATAACAAGGCGATTCCCGCCCTCGACCGCAACCCCGAGCGCGCGAAAGCCTTGCTGGCCGAAGCCGGGTTGCCGAACGGGTTTGAACTCACCCTGTCCACCCCGAACGACCGCTACAATAATGATGAGCGTGTGGCCCAGGCCATCGCACAAATGCTGACCCGCGCAGGCATTAAAACCAAGGTGCAATCCTTCACCTCCAGCGTGTTCTTTAGCAAACGCAATGCCTTCGAGTTCGGTATTTGGTTGGCCGGCTGGGGCGCGCAAACTGGAGAAATGTCCTCACCGCTGCGCGCGTTAGCCGCCACGGTGAATAAGGATTTGGGGAATGGCGTTAGCAATCAGGGCCGTTACTCGAACCCCGAGGTCGATGCGCTGATCGCCCAGGCTACATCCACGGTCGATGATGCCGCTCGCCGCGCGTTGCTGGAACAAGCAATGGCCAAAGCGATGATCGATGTCGGGGTGATCCCACTGCATTACGAAGTGCGCCCGTGGGCAATGCGGAAGGGCCTGAGCTATACCCCGCGCGCCGACGAATTCACCTTCGCCTTCGATATTACCCGCGACTAATCCCTGGCTCTAAAGATGCGTCGGGTTCGCCAAGCCCCTCCCGGATTGGCGGGCTCGCGCATCGGGCGGCGGGAGCGCGCCTCCCCCGGCCTTCCGCCGCCTTCTTTCTTTTTCTCGCCGACACAGGATGCTCGATCATGATTGCAGCCGCCCTGCGCCGAACGGTCGCTAGCCTAGTGCTGATGGCCCTGATGGCAACGATTGTTTTCTTAGGTGTTTTCGCGATTGGCAGCCCAATCGATATTCTCATCGATCCCGCTGCCGACGACGCCTTGCGCCAACAGGTTATTCAGCGCCTGGGCCTCGATTTGCCGCTGCATCAACAGTTCCTACATTTTCTCGCCGGGGCCATTCAGGGCGATTTGGGCAATTCCTTCGTTCATAACGTGCCCGCCTTGGGGCTGATTTTGCAGCGCCTGCCTGCGACGCTCGAACTTGCCGCCTCGGCCATGGCGCTTGCTATTTTTCTCGGCATTCCGCTCGGGATGGCGGCGGGTCTGTGGGAGGACCGCTGGCAGGGCAAGGCCATTCTCTCCCTCTCCATTTTGGGCTTCAGCCTGCCAACCTTCTGGGTGGGGATTCTGCTGATTCTGATTTTCGCAGTCGAACTGGGGCTGCTGCCCGCAGGTGGGCGCGGGGATGGCGGGATTGCTCATCTCATTCTGCCTGCCTGCACGCTCGCCTTGCTAAAGCTCGCCCTGGTTATCCGCCTGGCGCGGGCCGGAACGCGGGAAGCCTTGGATCAAGATTACGTGAAGTTCGCCCGCGCCAAGGGCCTGCATCCGGCGCGGATTTTAGGACTGCACGTGCTGAAAAACATTCTCATCCCCATCGTCACGGTCTTGGGGCTGGAGTTTGGCTCGGTCATCGCCTTTTCGGTCGTCACCGAATCGGTCTTCGCCTGGCCCGGCATCGGCAAGCTGTTGATCGATAGTATCTTGCGCCTCGACCGTCCGGTGATCGTCGCCTATCTGCTGTTCGTCGTGGCGATGTTCATCACCATCAATTTCATCGTGGACCTTCTCTACCTGCTGCTCGACCCGCGCGTGCGCGCTGGCGAACGCAGTTAGAGCCGCCCGCGAGGAGAGTGCCATGACCGATATTTCCGCGCCCCCGTTGCGCGCCCCCGCCCCGACCCATCCCACCTTGAAACTGCTGAGCGACTTCAGCCGCTCGCGCCCGGCGCTGCTGGCGTTGATCGTCTTCACTCTGCTCATTCTGGCGGCGCTGACCGCCCCGTGGATCACCCCGCAGAACCCCTATGATCTGAACCAAATCGACGTGCTCGACGCCCGCCTTGCCCCCGGCACCAAAGGCTATGGCGGCATGACCTATTGGCTTGGCACCGATGATCAGGGCCGCGATTTGTTAAGCGGTATTCTCTACGGTCTGCAAACCAGCTTGATGGTGGGGCTGACCACCACTGCCGTGGCCCTCGCCATCGGGCTTACGGTTGGGCTGATTGCCGCCTACATGGGTGGACGGGTCGATAATCTGCTGATGCGCCTCGTCGATCTGCAACTCTCGTTCCCCGCCGTGCTGCTGGCGTTGATCCTGCTCGCGATTCTCGGCAACGGGATCGATAAGGTCATCATCGCCCTGGTCGCGGCCCAATGGGCCTATTACGCCCGCACCGTCCGCTCCAGCGCGATGGTAGAGCGACGAAAGGAATATGTGGAGGCGGCGCGGTCCCTTGCCCTGTCTGACCGGCGGGTCTTGTTCGGGCATATTCTGCCCAACGCCCTCCCCCCGGTGATCGTGGTGGCCGCGCTCAATATGGCTCACGCGATTTCGTTGGAAGCCACCCTCTCGTTCTTGGGCGTGGGCGCGCCAGTTACCGAACCCTCGCTGGGCCGCCTCATTGCCAATGGCTACGCCTACATGCTGTCCGGTGAATATTGGATCAGCGTTCTGCCCGGCGTGGCGCTGCTCATCACCATCGTCTCCATCAATATGATCGGCGACCGGCTGCGCGATCTTCTGAACCCCCGAGGTGCGCGATGACCATTCCCCTCTTACCCACAGCCCGCGATATCGCCTTGCAGGTGCGGGGCCTCGTGACCGACTTCATGACCCCGGCGGGGGCGTTGCGCGCGGTTGATCAGGTCGATCTGCTGTTGCACCGGGGAGAAATCCTCGGGCTGGTCGGCGAATCCGGCTCTGGCAAAAGCGTGCTCGGCCAGTCGCTGATGCGCTTGCTCGACCGCCCAGGCCGGGTGACCGCGGGCAGCGTGCTGCTCAACGGGGAGGATCTGCTGGCGCTTTCAGAAGCCGAAATGCGGCGTAGGCGCGGCGCGCGCATCGCCATGATCTTCCAAGACCCGATGATGACGCTGAACCCGGTGTTGCGGATCGACACGCAGATGATCGAAGCCATTCAGGCCCACACCCGCGTGCCGCACCAGGTGGCGTGGGAGCGGGCGCGCGAGGCGCTTGCCCGCGTCGGCATTCCCGCCCCGGAAGAGCGTTTACGCGCCTACCCGCACCAGTTTTCGGGCGGGATGCGCCAACGGGTCGCCATCGCCATTGCGCTGATCAATCAGCCCGACGTGATTATTGCCGACGAGCCGACAACGGCGTTGGACGTTACCGTTCAGTCGCAAATTCTCTCGGAAGTGCGCGACCTGTGCACGCAATCGGGCACGGCCCTTATTTGGGTAACGCACGATCTCGCCCTTGTCTCCGGGCTCGCCGACCGGATCGCCGTGATGTACGCCGGACGGATTATCGAGACCGGGCGCACGCGCGACGTTATCCAACGCCCGCTACACCCCTATACCCAAGGGCTGCTCGAATCGATCCCCACCAATAACCTGCGCGGGCGGCCCCTGCGTCAGATTCCGGGGATGACGCCGAGCTTGAAAGACCTGCCCACCGGCTGCGCCTTCCGCCCCCGCTGCTCCCTTGCGACCGATGCGTGCGCGGAAGTCCCACAACCGCGCCGCGCGCAGGGCACCGGCACCACTCCCGCGCATCTCGTGCGCTGTCATCATCCCTATCTGCCGGCGGAGGAGCTTCTGTCATGCTCGAACTAAGGGAGATTTCAAAACGCTTCAGCAAACAGAGCGATTTTGCCGATAAGCTCACCCGCCGCCTGCTGAAAACCCCGCCTCCGCCAACCGTTCACGCGCTCGATAAGGTAACGCTCGACATTAAACCCGGCGAAGTGCTGGGGCTGGTGGGCGAAAGCGGTTGCGGCAAATCCACCTTGGGGCGGATCGTCGCCGGGATCAATGATCCCAGCGACGGCACGTTACGCTGGGAAGGTAAAGACATCGGCGCGATGACGCGGCCGGAGCGGCGGCAGATCAACCTAGCCGTTCAGATGATCTTTCAAGACCCCTTCTCCTCCCTTAATCCACGCAAACGGGTGAAGGACAGTATTGGGGAAGCACCCTTAGCCCACGGCATGATCACCCGCGCCGAGCAGGCCGATTATGTCGATGATCTGTTGCGCCAAGTTGGGCTCGATCCGGGGGCGAAGGACCGCTATCCGCACCAGTTTTCCGGTGGGCAGCGGGCACGCATTGGCATCGCGCGGGCGCTCGCGGTCAAGCCGCGCTTTTTGGTGTGCGACGAGTCGGTTGCGGCCTTGGACGTATCGATTCAAGCGCAGGTGATTAACCTGTTTATGGCGCTGCGCGACCAACTCTCCCTCACCTATCTCTTTATCAGCCATGATTTGGGCGTGGTGGAGCATCTCTCCGACCGAGTGGCTATTATGTACCTGGGCCGCGTGGTGGAAGTTGCCCCGACCGATCAGCTCTACGGCAACCCGGCGCACCCCTACACACAAGCGCTACTGGCCGAAGCGCCGCGCATTTCGCTGGAGCCGCGCGGCTATGCGACGATCAAGGGGGAGATTCCCTCCCCGCTCGCCCCGCCCCCCGGTTGTCATTTTCACCCGCGCTGCCCAATGGCGGGGCCGCGCTGTTCTCGCGAAAAGCCCGCGCTGCGCCCCCTGTCCGCCGGACGCCTGATCGCCTGTCATCTAACCGATGGAGGGGTGTCATGACCCCCGAAGCCCGCGCCACGTTAGAGCGCTGCATAGCCTTCGATACCGTCAGCCGTAACTCCAACCTCGGTATGATCGAGTGGATGGGCGATAGGCTGCGAGCCCTCGGGATTCCCGTCACCCTAGTGCGCGACACGACCGGCACGAAAGCCAACCTCTGGGCGACCATTGGCCCGGAAGTCGATGGCGGGATCATCCTCTCCGGGCATACCGATGTGGTGCCGGTCGATGGACAGGCGTGGACCACAGACCCGTTCACGGCGACCGAACGCGACGGCAAGATTTTCGGGCGCGGCACCTGCGACATGAAAGGCTTCATCGCCGCCTGCCTCGCCTTGGCGCCCACCTGGGCCAAGCTGCCGCTCGTCCGCCCCATCCATTTCGCCTTTTCCTATGATGAGGAGGTGGGCTGCATCGGCGTGCGCTCGCTGATCGACCTGCTGGCAACGCTCCCATTCCGCCCCGCAGGCTGCGTGGTGGGCGAGCCGACCGAGATGCAGATGGTCTTGGGCCATAAGGGCAAGCGCGCTTGGTGCTGTACCGTGGAAGGGCGCGCGGCACATTCCTCTGCCGCGCCGTCGGGCATCAATGCCATTGAAGGCGCGGCCACCCTGATTGGCCATATCGCCGATCTTGCCGCCGAACTGCGCGCCAACGATGGGCCAGATGCCGGGTTCGATATTCCGTTCAGCACCATGCTGACAACGATGATCGACGGCGGTATTGCCATGAACACGGTGCCCGATACCTGCCGGTTTATTTTCGAGTGCCGCCATTTGCCCGGCACCGACCCCGAGGCGCTGTTCGGGCGGATTCGCGACTTTGCCGAAACCC
Organism: Elstera sp.; assembly: GCF_044372965.1. NCBI lineage: Bacteria > Pseudomonadati > Pseudomonadota > Alphaproteobacteria > Rhodospirillales > Rhodospirillaceae > Elstera > Elstera sp. The sequence goes on from NZ_JBILQX010000153.1 coordinate 6,082, forward strand.
GCGTTACCCCCACCCTCAAGGCCGGGAGCGCGGTGGGCCGCGTGCGGTTTGAGGAAGTCTTAAGCTATCCAGGGCTCGATGCGCCGCAAGAGGGGGCGTTCACCCAGCGCGTCTCCCGCCTCACCTGCGCGTCTGTGCCTCCGAAAGTGGCGTTTGGCACCGAAGCCGGGTTGTTTCAAGCGGCGGGGATTCAAACCATCGTTTGCGGTCCCGGCAGCATTGCCCAGGCGCACCGACCCGATGAGTTCTGCACGATAGATCAACTCACCGCCTGCGAAGATTTCCTGAACCAACTGGTGGCCGGGCAGGTGCTGCCATGACGGAATCCACCGACCTAACCAAAGCGCTGGTTGCTGCTATCGCTACCGTGCCCGCCCGCCTGACCGACCTATCACAGGCACGCGCGCAGACAGCCCTGATCGATACCATCGCCTGTATGATCGCCGGGCGCGACGATCCCGCAACCCAGGCCGCGCGCCAAGCGGCGCTGGTGGAAGAGCCTTATGGCGCGGCAACGCTTCTCGGCGACCGTCAGCGCCGCCCGGCTGGGATTGCGGCGTTCGTCAATGGCACCGCCGCCCACGCGCTCGATTACGACGATAACTTCTTTCCCGCGATTACCCACGCCAGCGCGGTGCTGTTTCCGGCGCTCTTGGCCCTTGCTGAAACGCAAAATCAATCCTGGGGCGCGGTGATCGCCGCCTATGCCGCCGGATTGGAGGCGCAAGCACTGCTCGGCCTCATCGCCAATCCCGACCACTACGGTCGTGGCTGGCACGCAACCTCCACCCTCGGCGTGATCGGGGCGGCGGTTGCGTGCGCGACGCTCATGGGGGCGACGGCTGAGGAGCTCGCCGCCACCATCAGCATCACCACCAGCTTTGCCAGCGGCAGCAAGCGCCAATTCGGCAGCGCGATGAAACCGGTTCATGCGGGTCTCGCTGCCCAAAACGGGATTTTCGCGGCACAGCTTGCCCGCGCCGGGATTGCCGGTGCGCCCGAAATGCTGACGGGCCGCTGGGGGTTTCTTGATCTTTTTCACGGCGAAGCGTCCGCCGCCGCCCTACCCCCGCCGACAGGGCCGCTGGCGCTCGATACCTATGGGCTGACGCAAAAGCTCTACCCATCGTGCATGTCGAGCCACTTAGGCATCGATGCGCTGTTGGCGGCGCAGAAACAGGCCGACGTCCCCCTCCGCGAGATTGCCGCCGTCGAAATCGGCCTCCCTACGTTCATGATCGATAACCTGTGTTTCCTGAACCCACGCGATGCGCTGGAAGCCCGGTTTTCCATGACCTATTGCGCGGCGGTCACCTTGCGCGATGGCGCGCCCCGCCTGGTCCATTTCACCGACGCCGCGGTGGCCGATCCCGAGTTGATCGCCTTCGCCCAAAAGGTACGGCTCGCGGTGCGCGCCCCCTCTGCCGTCGCGCAAGCCTTGCCGTGGCAGGGCGACGGTTCCGCCCGTCTCGTTCTCAGCGATGGGCGGGAGGTAAGCGCCACCATCGCTTACCCCAAAGGCAGCAGCGGCAATCCACTGACCGCAGCCGAGCTTTATCGAAAATTCCGCGATTGCACCGCCCCAACCCTCGGCCCCACTCAGGCCGAAATCCTATTCGCGCGGCTGCACACGCTCGCGCCAACCGACCCAATTACCGCCCTCACCCCCTTCCTCGTTTCCCCTAACCCGTTGGGAGCCCCCTATGCAGTGGCACATTCCCGGTAATATCGGCACTAAACTGCTGATGGCCTTTGCCGCCATTACCCTCTCGACGGTTATCGCCGGGGGCGTTGCAACTGTCTCCTTTCAGCGTATCGAAGCCGATCAGGCGGAGATTACCGAGCGCGGGTTGCCGACCCTCGACGCCGCGCGAAAGCTCGACGGTAGCGCGGCAGGTCTTGCCGCAGCGCTGCCCAGTTTGGTCGCCGCCACCACACCCGACGCGGTCGATCAATCGGCCCAGGCCCTTGGCCAGTGGCTCGGGGCGATTCGGGCGGCGTTGCAGAACCTCGCCCCGCTCGACCCCGCCGCGACCGACGCCGCAACCCGGCTCGAGGCGCAGCTTGGCGAAGGCGTGACCACGCTCGCAACGGCGGCCCGGAGCGGCCTTGCCCAAGCCGCCACCCGCCACGACACCAGCCAACGCGGCCTTGCTCAGCATGGCCTGATCGCCACCCGCTTGAGCCAAGCCGCTGACCAAGGCATTGCCGCGCTCGACGCACGCACGAAGGACTCAATCTCCGCCAGCGGGGCCGACATCACCCGTTTGATGACCGACGAGGTGGGCGTTCTGGCAGCGGTGCTCGACCTGAAAGCCGAGGTGAACCGCCTCATCGGCTTGCTGACCGAGGCTGCGTTCATGACCGAAGCCCGCCGCCTGCGCCCGCTCGAATACGCCTTCCAACAAAGCGGCGACCGCGCGCAACGCTTGCTGACACTCCTGGAGCCCGTCGCCAATCTTGATCGCGCCTTGCGCCTCACCCGGCAGTTGCTCGCCGAAGGCACCGGCCCGGAGAATTTCTTCACCCGCCGTGCCGCCGCCCTAGGGCAACGGCAAGATGCCAGCGCCGCCGCCCTCGCCGATCTCAAACGAATGCAAGAGGACGCGTTGGAGGTGCTGGACGGGGTGCGCGAAACGGCAGCGCTCACCGTTAG
>NZ_JBILQX010000154.1:0-8703 GCF_044372965.1 Elstera sp.
TGCCCGTCGTCGATCATTGGTGGCAGACCGAAACCGGCTGGCCGGTGGCGGCGAATTGCTTAGGCCTGGAAGCGCTGCCGATCAAATCCGGCTCCCCCACCAAAGCCGTTCCTGGTTGGAAGGTGGGGGTTCTGAACGCCGAGGGCCAGCCGATTGCCCCCGGCGAGATCGGCATTCTGGCGATCAAACTGCCCTTGCCTCCCGGCGCGCTGCCCACTCTGTGGGAGAATGACGCCGGTTTCCGCAAATCCTACCTGGTCGATTATCCCGGCTATTATAAGACCGGCGACGCAGGCTTTATCGATGAGGATGGCTATATCTTCGTCATGAGCCGGATCGACGATATTATCAATGTCGCAGGCCATCGGCTTTCCACGGGTGGGATGGAAGAGGTTCTGGCGGGGCATCCTGATGTCGCCGAATGCGCCGTGATCGGCGTGGCCGACGATCTCAAAGGGCAAGTGCCGCTCGGGCTACTGGTGCTGAAATCGGGGGTCACGCGCCCGGCATCTGAAATCGAGAAAGAGGCCGTTGCCCTGGTCCGTGACAAAATTGGCCCCGTCGCGGCCTTCAAGACTGCGCTGGTCGTCTCGCGCCTGCCCAAAACCCGCTCGGGTAAAATTTTGCGCGGCACGATTCAGAAAATCGCCGATAGCCAAGAGTATAAAATGCCGGCGACGATTGACGATCCCACCAGTCTGGAGGATATCACCGAGCGGCTTCGGCTGGCAGGCTATGCCGTGCCGGGCGCCGCCGCTTCGACTTAACCCGAAGGATTGGTCATGCAGCTCCAAAATCGCGTCGCGCTGGTAACGGGGGCGGCCTCGGGGATCGGCCTTGCGATTGCCGCCGCCTTCATCGCCGAGGGCGCCAAGGTGCTGCTGGCCGACGTCGAGACCACCAAGGGGGAAGCCGCCGCGGCCGATTTGGGCGCGGCGGCGGCCTTTATCCGCTGCGATGTGGGCGATAAAGCCGCCGTCACGGCGGCGGTGGCCGAGGCGGTTCAGCGCTTCGGGCGGCTGGACTGTCTGGTCAATAACGCCGGGATCATCCATACAGCGGATTTCCTCGACCTTGCGGAAGCGGATTTCGACCGGGTCTTGCGGGTCAATCTCAAGGGTGCCTTCCTCGGCGCGCAGGCCGCAGCCCGGCAGATGGTGGCCCAGAATGCTGCCGATACCGCCGCAGGCCAGCCGGTGCGGGGCGGGACGATCATCAACCTCAGTTCCGTTAATGGCATTATGGCGATCCCCAACCAGACGCCCTACAATGTCTCCAAGGGCGGGGTCGATCAGCTCACGCGCAATACGGCGCTCGCCCTCGCGCCCCACAAGATCCGCGTCAACGGCATCGGGCCGGGGAGCATCCTTACCGATATGCTGAAGGTGGTGATGGATAATGACGACGCCCGCGCCCGCATTCTGTCGCGCACGCCACTAGGGCGCTGCGGCGAGGTTACGGAAATCGCCAGCATCGCCGTTTTCCTGGCGGGAGCGGCCTCAAGCTACATCACCGGACAAACGATCTATGCCGATGGCGGGCGGATGGCGTTGAACTACACGGTGCCCGCGCAGGCTTAGTCGGCGGGGACGGCTCGTAGGGCGCGGATCAGCTATTACGAGCCTCTCCGCTTAAAAATTTTAACCAACCCGCGACTATACCCGCTAGGGCTGAGACAGGGTTTCCGTTATAACGACACCTTGAAGCAGAAGGCTTGAGGGTGTGCATGTCTGACAATCCGGTTGATCCCCACAAGACAAAAATTTATGAGGTTTTTAGAGATCAGATTTTCGGTGAAGATTTACTGATCAATCGCCGCGTATACATAACGATTGTATCTCAAATTTTATTTATTGCTTTATGGATGTATGCGGGTGCCCATCCCGACCTTTACCCAGAGGGTAATATTCGGCTGTTTATCGCCATCGCCCAGGCGATTGCTGCGATGCTCGCCTTCATCGCCATCGTGTCGGGCTTCTTGGAGGTGCGTCAGAGCAAGCGCCGTTATAAGAAGAACTATGTTGCAGGGCAGGAGGCGGCTTACACGCCGCTCATTGTCACCCCTTCGCGCATTCACACTCTTTCGCATGTGACGGCGGTGGCCACGCCGATTGTGTTTTTACTCCTTAGCCTGTTTTTCGTTTATCGAAGCCTGTGACGCTCAGAAGTGACCCGGACGTAAAACCTGAACGTCCGATAGGGTCACAATACCGAAACCATCACCCAAAATGCGCTGGCTACCGACCAAAATGGTTTCGGCAATGGCGTCGGTGGTTATGACCATGACCAGCGCATTGCCGTTTTCCCTCAGCGCTTCCCGCCCGCGCTCCCCATGGTGCCCGCGCCCCAGAATATCCCGAATAACGGTATAGCCCGTCGCCCCGCTGGCATCGATCATCGTCAGCATGGCCGGGAGGTAGGCGTTTTCGACGATCAGTTCGATCTTCTTACGCGGATAGGTTTGCACCATCGGTTAGCCCCCTACGGCCCAGCGGGCGGCGGCATAATAGAGCGGCACGCCCAGTACGATATTGAAGGGAAAGGTCACGGCGAGTGACAGCGTCATATAAATCGCAGGATCGGCTTTCGGCACGGCAAGACGCATAGCGGCGGGGACGGCGATATAGGAGGCCGAGGCGCAGAGCAGCATCAACAACGTCACCCCGCCCAGCGATAGCCCGAGGATCAACCCAGCGCCCAAACCGGCGGAGGCCGAGACCAGCGGCATGATTAAGCCAAAGCCGATGAGGCCGAGAGTGAGGCGCTTCAGCGCCGCCCCGCGCCGGGCGACCGTTAGGCCGATATCGAGCAAGAAAAGGCACAGTGCGCCTTTGAACAAATCGCTAAAGAAGGGCTTCACCTCAGCTTCGCCGCGCGCGCCGGTGGCCCAGCCGATCAAAAGCCCGCCGACGAGCAACATTACCGAGCCATTGAACAGCACTTCTCGCAGCAAATGATCCCGATGCGCTCCGCCTGGTCCCGCCTCGCCCACCTTCGCCTGCGTGCCGCGATGGGCAAGATAAATGCCGGTGACGATGGCGGGGGTTTCCATGATCGCCACCATCGCCACCACATACCCTTCAAAACCAACGGCCTGCTGCGCCAGGAAGGTTTGTGCCGACGCGAAGGTGACAATGCTGATCGAGCCGTAATGGGCCGCAATGGCGGCTGCCGTCGGCTGATCGAGCTTTAAGAGGCTGCGCAGGGCGGCATAGGCGGGAAGGGGCAGGGTGAGGCTCAGAAGGGCCGCTACCAGCAGGGCGGGGGCTGCCGACCACCCCGCACCGCTTGCCGCGAGACTCCAGCCCCCCTTGAGGCCAATCGCCAGCATCAAATAGAGCGAAAAGCCTTTTGCAATGGGGGCCGGAACCTCAAGATCAGATTTGACCGCCCCCGCGACCAATCCCAGCACGAAGCACAGAATGATGGGGGAGAGAAGGTTCGCAAGAGCGGCGTCTAAGATCATAATTGTCCCGGTTAAGCGGCCTCGTCATCGTGCTGACGTATATAGGTGATGAAGTCGCGCACGTCCGCCCCCAATTTTTCCGCCGGGGTTAGCAGCCCTTCGGCGGCCCACAGCACTTCAATCGCCCCCGAGCACGATTTGATGGTGCCGAAGGTGACAGTGCCGATGGCATCGGTGACGCGGCTCATTTCGGTGGCGACGCCTTGAACGTTCCGGGTGATTTCGCCGGTCGTGGCCTCTTGTTCCTCCACGGCGGCGGCGACGATGGTGGCGATTTCGCTGACCTCGGCGATGGTTTTACGGATGCGGGTCATCCCATCCATCGCGCCCGTGGTTTCCTCACGGATACGGGCGATGCGCTGGGCGATATCCTCGGTCGCGCGTCCGGTTTGGGCGGCGAGATTCTTGACCTCGCCCGCAACCACGGCAAAGCCCTTCCCGGCATCTCCGGCGCGGGCGGCTTCGATAGTGGCGTTCAGCGCGAGCAGATTGGTTTGCGCCGCGATCTGATTGATGAGATCCACCACTTGCCCGATTTCAATCGCTGCATCGGCAAGGCGCTTCACCTGTTCGGAGGCGTGATCGACGTCGGTCACGGCTTGGCGGGTGCAGCTTACCGAGCGGGTCATATTCTCGCCGATCTCGGCCACCGATTTGGAGAGTTCCTCAACGGCGGCGGAAACGGTTTCGGCCCGCTCCAAGGTGGCGTCGGCAGCGCCCGCCACTTCAAGCGTGCTGGTCGAGCCGGTTTCTTGGCGCTCGGCGGTATGTTCGGCCATCTGGCAGATTTCACCCGCCGAGGCGATGACCATATCGACCACGCCAATTACCGATTTTTCGAAGGTGCTGGCGAGCGTATCCATCCGGTCTTGCAGGGCCCGGCGGCTTAGGCGTTTACCTTCGGCCTGTTGCTGTTCGAGTGTTAACTTATCGACGGCATTCTGTTTGAAGACGGTGAGGGCTTTGGCAATCGCGCCAACCTCATCCGGCCGGTCGGCTCCCACCACATCGGTGCTGAGGTTTCCGGCGGCGATTTCCTGCATCGCTTCCGTAATGCGATTGAGCGACCGGCTGGTGCGTCGGGCGATGGTGAGGGCCACCAGGCCCGAGAGGATCACCGCCCCGGCGAGCAGGCCAAGGAAGCGGTTGGAGCCTTCGGTTCGCTTTTGCTCAAGGGCCGAAACCGTCAACGCTATCGTGGCTTCCCGCTCCTGAATCGCGGTTTCGAGCAAGGAGACGACGAAGCCATTCTGCTGTTCGGCATCGATCATCGCCGAATCAAGGCCAAGGCCACTATTCTGGATCGTTCGGATGATGCTTTCGGCGATCTCGGTATAGGCCTTTTGTTCCTTGCGAATGGTCTCGATCTGCGCCTGCGCCTCGGCAGAAAGCCCTTTCAACGCCGCCAGCCGGTCGAAGACCTCTGAAACGCCTTTCAGCTTTTCACTATATTCGCTGCTAATCTGGCTCAGCATGCTCTCCGGCATGTTCGCCATTTTAAAGGAAACCAGCCTGAACAAGGCCGCGTGACTCTGCTGCACCACGGTTCCGGCCTGTGCGTAGGCCCGGCTCACGCCAATCGCTTCAACCACCTGTTCGGTCGCGACCTCATCGTCCTTCACAAACGAGAGAAACACCCCGGCCATAGCGGCCATAAAGAGTGTGGCCAAAATTGGCGCGATCAATAGTTTGGTGAGCAGGCTCCAACGATCCAACCACTTCATCCCCCACACCTCGCATACAGTATAAATGCCCAAAATCAGCCTACGCGCTTACAGATGTAACGAAAAGGTCATCCCGCATTCGCACCAGCGCAATCGCACTGGGGCGAATGCGCTTTGCCTTTCCGGTTCCGTGGGCGCTGCTCGCCCGCACAGGGCGGCTATGTGCGATTTTTCGGCGGCTTTGTGACTCTTTTGCTTGACGAGGGGCGGAGTGCTGCCTATTTTGCGCGCTCCCAAAGGTTTCCGGGCAGTGGCTCAGGGGCGTTTGGGAAAAGGTTTCATAGTGTTAAGCCGGATGACAGTCTTGCTTGACCCGATCAGATGAAGCTGAAGCGAGGCGATGGGGAAACCCGCCGCGTCTCGTTTTCGTGCTGATTTTGGGGATCGCTTAGGAAGGGCTCTGATGCCAACCATCAACCAGTTGATCCGTGCGCCGCGGCAAGCTCCGCGGACGCGCAACAAGGTTCCCGCGCTGGAAGCCTGCCCGCAGAAGCGTGGCGTGTGCACGCGCGTGTACACCACGACGCCGAAAAAGCCGAACTCGGCTCTTCGTAAGGTTGCCCGCGTGCGCCTCACGAACGGTTTCGAAGTGACGAGCTATATTCCGGGTGAAGGGCATAACCTTCAAGAACACTCCGTCGTGCTCATTCGCGGCGGCCGTGTGAAGGATTTGCCGGGGGTGCGTTATCACATCATCCGCGGCACGCTCGACACGCAGGGCGTCAAAGATCGTCGCCAACGTCGTTCGAAGTACGGCGCGAAGCGTCCGAAGTAAGAGGGGTAGGGTATGTCTCGTCGTAGAGCCGCGGAACGCCGCGAAGTCCTGCCGGATGCAAAATTCGGCGACATCGTGCTGACCAAGTTCATGAACTGTCTGATGTATGACGGTAAGAAGTCGTCGGCAGAAGCCATCGTTTACGGTGCGCTGGATAAGGCTGAAAGCCGCGCGAAGGCCGAAGGCCTGAACGTTTTCCACGAAGCGCTGGGCAATGTCCGTCCGCTGGTGGAAGTCCGTTCGCGTCGCGTCGGCGGTGCCACGTATCAGGTGCCGGTCGAAGTCCGCACGGATCGCGCGCAAGCGTTGGCCATCCGTTGGATCATCGACTCGGCCCGCAAGCGGTCGGAAACCACGATGGTTGACCGTCTGTCTGGCGAGTTGCTGGATGCGGCCAATAATCGCGGTTCTGCCGTGAAGAAGCGCGAAGATACGCACCGGATGGCGGAAGCCAACCGCGCCTTCTCGCACTATCGCTGGTAGTCAACGGTCGCCCCACGCGAAGGACCTGAATTATGTCTCGCACCACCCCGATCGAACAGTATCGTAACATCGGCATCATGGCCCACATTGATGCCGGGAAGACGACGACTACCGAACGCATCCTGTATTACACCGGGAAGTCCTACAAAATCGGCGAAGTGCATGAAGGCACCGCGACGATGGACTGGATGGAGCAGGAGCAGGAACGCGGCATCACGATTACGTCGGCCGCGACGACCTGTTTCTGGAAAGATCATCGCATCAACATCATTGATACGCCGGGCCACGTCGACTTCACGATTGAAGTCGAACGCTCTCTGCGCGTTCTCGATGGTGCCTGCGCGGTGTTCGATTCGGTGGCCGGTGTCGAGCCGCAGTCCGAAACCGTGTGGCGTCAGGCCGACAAGTATAATGTGCCGCGCATTTGCTTCGTGAATAAGATGGACCGTATCGGTGCCAACTTCTTCCGTTGCGTCGACATGATGGTGGATCGCCTCGGCACGCGTCCGATGGTGATGCAGCTTCCGATCGGCTCCGAAGCTGACTTCGTCGGCATGGTCGATCTGGTCAAGATGCAAGCGATCATCTGGAAAGATGAATCGCTGGGCGCTGAGTTCCACTACACCGACATTCCGGCAGACCTTGCCGACCAAGCCGCCGAATACCGCGCGAAGCTGGTCGAAATGGCCGTCGAAATGGATGATGCGCTGATGGAAACCTACCTCGACGGCGTTGAGCCGACCGAGGAGCAACTGAATGCGTGCATCCGTGCAGGTGTGGTGAAGTCGGCGTTCGTGCCGGTGTTCCTCGGCTCGGCCTTCAAGAACAAGGGCGTTCAGCCCCTGCTTGATGCGGTTGTTGCCTATCTGCCGTCGCCGCTGGACGTGGATGCCATCGTCGGTCGTAAGGTCGATTCGGACGAAGAAGAGCCCCGCGAAACCTCGGACGAAGCGCCGATGTCGGGCCTTGCCTTCAAGATCATGAACGATCCGTTCGTCGGCTCGCTCACCTTCGTGCGCCTCTATTCGGGCGTCATGGAAGGCGGCTCTTACATCCTCAATACGGTGAAGGGCAAGCGCGAGCGCATCGGTCGCATGCTGCAGATGCACGCCAATAGCCGTGAAGACATTAAGGAAGCCCGCGCGGGCGATATCGTGGCCTTGGCCGGTCTGAAAGACACGACCACGGGCGATACGCTCTGCGATCCGAATGCGCCGATCATTCTTGAGCGCATGGAATTCCCCGAGCCCGTCATCGAAATCGCCGTCGAGCCGAAGTCGAAGGCCGATCAGGAAAAGATGTCGGAAGCGCTTCAGCGCCTCGCGAAGGAAGATCCGTCGTTCCGCGTGTCGGTCGATCACGAAAGCGGTCAGACGATCATTAAAGGGATGGGCGAACTCCATCTCGAAATCATCGTTGATCGCATGAAGCGCGAATTCAAAGTGGATGCCAACATCGGCGCTCCGCAGGTCGCGTACCGTGAAACGATCTCCAAGAAAGCGGAGATCGACTATACCCATAAGAAGCAGTCGGGTGGCTCGGGTCAGTACGCGCGCATTAAGCTCGTGTTCGAACCGCAAGAGCCGGGCCAAGGCTTCACGTTCGAGAACAAGATCGTCGGCGGTTCCGTGCCGAAGGAATATGTTCCGGGCGTGGTTAAGGGGATCGAAGGCTCGATGGATACCGGCGTTATCGCTGGCTTCCCGGTCATCGACTTCAAGGTTCAGTTGATCGACGGTGCCTACCATGACGTTGACTCGTCGGTTCTGGCCTTCGAAATCGCCTCGCGTGCGGCCTTCAAGGAAGGTCTGCAGAAGGCCGGTCCGAAGCTGCTCGAACCGATCATGGCGGTCGAAGTGGTGACGCCGGAAGATTATATGGGCGACGTTATCGGCGATCTGAACAGCCGTCGTGGTCAGGTGAATGGTATGGATAGCCGCGGGAATGCCCGTGTCGTCTCTGCCATGGTGCCGCTGGCCAATATGTTCGGCTACGTGAACACTCTGCGCTCGATGAGCCAGGGTCGCGCCCAGTACACCATGCAGTTCCATCACTACGAACAGGTTCCCCAGGCGGTTGCGGACGAAGTCCGCGCCAAAATGGCGTGATCCGTTAGCAAGGATATCGATTATGGCGAAGGCTAAATTTGAGCGGAACAAGCCGCATTGCAACATTGGCACGATTGGTCACGTTGACCATGGGAAGACCTCGCTGACGGCCGCGATCACGAAGATTTTGGCGGAATCGGGCGGGGC
>NZ_JBILQX010000155.1:0-8581 GCF_044372965.1 Elstera sp.
ATTTATTGAAGAACTCAAAATACTATGACGCCTTGCTAATTTTTTTGCGGCTTCCGTGAATACATCCTCAGAACCTGATGGGAGCATTAAGCCTACTTCTATGTAGTATGCTGAAAGGCGGTTGAACATGGCCTTTGTAATCTTAAAGCATTCTGACGCGTCAATAACCGCAACCTGGTTAGCAATAGCAGATCCAATTTGTACAGCAGAGTCATCCGAGTAAATAAGATACGATAATTCGCCGTTGTAATTATTAATATTATACGTTATATTTTCATAAAATAAAGGAAACATCGAGATCCATGTTGTTTCGATCTTTGCGTTACTTCCATAAATTATTCTGTTATCAATTTTTTTTGCTATTCCAATAATATTTACATAAATCGTATCATCAGAAGATGGGATCGGAGGCAGGGATAAATTTATATCAAAACTTCCGACAGCTTCAAGATATTTAACATTTTCTTTACGAACCTCGTTTAGTTCTTCTAGAATTTTAACACTTGCAATGGTATCTCCTCGAACCCAACCTACAGCAGGCTTAGTTGCCTTTGCATGGTCCAACGCCTCACGAACAGCTAGCTTTAATTGCTCACATGACGTCCAAGTTTTTCGCAGTCTATTTTTTTCAATATCCGAGATAAAAGCCGCAAGCCGCACTTTACCTTCTTGGGATGCTTCGCTTTTGCCCGCTTGGATACTTCCTCGGTCGCCATGTACCAACGCAAGTACAGGAATATCGCGGGTAATGGCATAGCGATACTCCTTTTCGGTGTAGCTGATGCCGTCATCATCTGTGGAGCCATAACGGCCCGCCACTATTAAAACATAATAATCACATTTATCTATCAAGGATCGTATAAATGCAAATTGATCTTCGTCCGCTGCCGGGAACGTTTCCATCTGAACTGGGAAATCTCCAGAACGGATCACCGAATCTTGTACCGCTTGCCGCTCTTCCTTCAAGTCTTCAAAAGTTGAACTAATGAAGACAGAATATCTTTTATCGGCCAACCTTGGACCCTCTCATATAGCTGGGAATCGCCTGAGTTAGATTACTTCGTTTAAGGGTTTCCCGCAACGAATGACAAATTTTTAGATGTATATTACCCCACCGCCAGCAACGCACTCACCGTCAGCACCGACAGGATCGTCGAAACCAAAATCGTCGCCGAGGTTTGCGCCACCAGCCGATCATATTTCTGCGCCAGCACGAAGGCCCCCGCGCCGGTGGGGAGCGCGTTGAGCAGGAGGGCGACGCGGCCGACCAGGCTGTGCTCTTCCCCCAGGATCACCAGCATCACATAGGTGGCGATGGGGGCGACGGCGAGTTTTAGGACGGTCAGCCAGGTCACTTCCGCCAAGGCCCCGCGCAGAGGCTGGGCTGCAAGGAACATGCCCAGGGCAAACAGCGCGCAGGGGCTGGCCGACGCGCCCATCAGTTCGGCGAAGGTTTTGAGCGGCCCGAACAGGGGCACGCCCGAGAGCGCCCAGGCCGCGCCCGCTGCTGGGGCCACAATCAGCGGGTTGCGGGCGACGGTTCCCAGCACGCCGACGAAGGTTTTCAGTGCGCCTTGGCCGGAGCGCAAATCGGCCTCGACCCCCATAATCCCCGCGCCGAACATGATCGAGCCGGTTAGAATCGTCGCGGCAATCACATAGGGCAGCGCCTCCGGCCCATAGGCGAGCGATACCAAAGGCACCCCCATATAGCCAACATTGCCATAGCAGGACGCCAGGCTCTGCACCGACAAATCCGCCAGCCGCAGCCGCCATACCAGCCGCCCCCAGACGACCGTAATCACAAACACCACGCCCAGCGGCGCGCAAAAGGCGATCAAAAACTCCCGGTCCACCACCCGCTCCAACGGCGCGCGGAACATCACCAGAAACAGCATTGCCGGAAGCGCAAAGTAATAAACGAACTTATTCAAAGCTTCCGTCGAACTCGCACCCAGCAGCTTCAACTTCGCCGCAATATATCCGGCCAAAATTAAGCCGAAAACCGGCAGCGCAACGTTGAGGATGGATTGCATCGGGGGCCCTTACTCGCCAAGGACCGGGGGCTTTGCCCCCGAACCCCCACCCAAGGGCAGCGCCCTTGGGGAACGCGATTCAGTAATTAACAGAAGCCTGCTCAGAAAACCGAGACTAATCTCTGAAACAGAAAATGGGATCACCAAGGGGCAAGCCCCTTGGTTGGGGGATGCCCGCGCGTTTGACGCGCAAAGCACGTCGGGAGGGGCAAAGCCCCTGACATAACCCACGCCGTCCTACCCCCGGATATGCAGCACGCAAATCAGCGTGAACAGGCGGCGGGCGGTATTATGATCGAGGGTGATTTTATCTTGCAGCCGGTCGCGCAGCATTTCGGAGCCTTCGTTATGCAGGCCGCGACGGCCCATATCGATGGCTTCGATTTGGGCGAGGCTTTGGGTTTTGATGGCGGTGTAGTAGCTGTCGCAAATCTGGAAGTAGTCGCGCACCACCGAGCGGAAGCCTGCGAGCGGCAGTTGCACGCGCTCTAGCGGGTCTTCGGCGGGGCTGCGCACGTCGAGGATCAGGCGATTATCTTCGATGCCAAGGCGCAAGTGGTAGGGGCCGGGGTGGCCGATCAGCGCGAAGCTGTTTTCTTCCATCAGATCGAACAGCGCGATAGCGCGCTCGTGCTCGACCGTCTGGTTGCGGCGGACAACCGATTTTTCATCGAGTTTGACATCGACCAGACGATTGTCCGCCGCGCTCATCGGGTGGCCTCCGGCAAACGAATGGCAACGGAGAGCGCGTGCGCCTGCAAGCCTTCCGCGTCGGCCAGCGCCAGCACCGAGGGGCCGAGCGCCTGGAGCGACGCGGGGCTACAGCCGACCAGCGTGGTGCGCTTCATGAAATCGAGCACGCCGAGGCCGGAGGAAAAGCGCGCACTGCGGGCGGTGGGGAGCACATGGTTCGGCCCGGCGATATAATCGCCGATGGCTTCCGGCGTATGCCGCCCGAGGAAAATCGCCCCGGCATTGCGGATTTTCGCCGCGAGTGCATGCGGATCGGCCACGGCGAGTTCGAGATGTTCGGCGGCGATGCGGTCTATAATCGGCAGGGCCGCATCGAAGCTTTCCACCAGAATAATCGCGCCGTGCGCCTGCCAGCTTGCGGCGGCAATCTCCCGGCGCGGCAGGGTTTCGAGAAGTTTCTCGACGGCGGCAGCCACCGCATCGGCAAACGCGGCATCGTCGGTAATCAGGATGGATTGAGCGCTACTATCGTGCTCGGCTTGGCTCAAGAGGTCCGCCGCAATCCACTCGGGCGGGCTTTCAGCATCCGACACCACCAGGATTTCGGACGGCCCGGCGATGCTATCGATCCCCACTTGCCCGAACACGGCGCGTTTCGCCGCCGCAACATAGGCATTGCCGGGGCCGACGATTTTATCGACCGGCGCGATGGTTTCGGTGCCATAGGCCAGCGCCGCCACGGCCTGCGCCCCACCGATTTTGTAGATTTCCGTCACGCCCGCGCGTTTCGCCGCCGCCAGCACCAACGGATTCAACACGCCATCGGGCGCGGGCACCACCATGACGATGCGCTCCACGCCTGCCACTTTGGCGGGAAGCGCGTTCATCAGCACCGAGGAGGGGTAGGAGGCCAGCCCACCGGGCACATAGAGCCCGGCGGCAGCCACGGGCCGCCACAGCATGCCAAGCTCGACGCCCAAGGCATCGGTATAGCGCAGGTCGGTCGGCGATTGCCGCGCGTGAAAATCGGCAATGCGCGCGGCTGCTAAATCCAGCGCGGCTAGAAGCTCCGGCGAACAGGCGGCTTCTGCGGCATCGATTTCGGCAGCGGTCACTTTCAGCACGGCAAGATTGGGCGCATTCACCCGGTCGAAGCGGTTGGTATACTCCACCACCGCCGCATCGCCGCGCGCCTGCACCTCGGCCAGAATCGCCGCCACCGCGTTGGAGACATCCACCGAGGTTTCGCGCTTGTCGTTCAGCAGCGCGGCAAAGCGGGTCTCGAAATCGGGGCTTCGGGCATCAAGCCGCACGGGCACGGGTAACCTCCGCAAAACGATCAATCCAGGCGGTCAATTCGTCCGAACGGGTTTTAAGCGCCGTGCGGTTGACGATGAGCCGTGAAGAAACATCCGCAATCCGCGCCACTTCCACAAGTCCATTGGCGCGCAGGGTAGCCCCCGTGGAAACGAGGTCCACAATCCGCTCGCACAACCCGAGCGTGGGGGCGAGTTCCAACGCACCATTTAGCTTAACACATTCGGCCTGCACGCCGCGCGCCGCAAAATAGGCTTTGGTGATTTCGGGATATTTCGTCGCCACCCGCACATGGCTCCACTGCTGCGGCTCGTCGGCCTCCACCAGCGCCGAAGGTTCGGCAACCGAAATATGGCAGCGACCAATCCCCAGATCGAGCGGCGAATAGAGTTCGGAATAGTTGAACTCCATCAATACGTCCGACCCCGCCACCCCCAGTTCCGCCGCGCCGAAGGCAACAAAGGTCGCCACGTCAAAACTGCGCACGCGGATGATTTCAAGGCCGGGAATATTCGTCGTAAACCGCAGCTTGCGCGACGAATCCCGGGCGAAATCCGCCTCGGGCTCGATGCCGATGCGGGCGAGCACCGGCATAACCTCATCCAGAATCCGGCCCTTCGGCAGGGCGAGAACGAGCGGTCGTTGGTCCATTTACACGGCTCCTTTGCCGCTATCGTCATGGGTCGGCACCGAGGCGCAGGGCCAGGGCTCACCGAAATCTTCGGCCAGAAGATCGAGGCTTTTCACACTCAGGCGCAAGGCCGGTTGCGTTTCGCCCGCGCAGTGCAGCCACAGCAGGCCGCCATCCTCGGCGGGGATAAAGGCCATCGCCAGAAGCGACAGGAATTTACCCGGTTGCTTCAGGCTAAAGCCCTTATGCTGAACCGCCGTGACGCCGCGCACGCGCACCGCCATGTGAACGCGTTCGCGCGCGGCAGGCGCTTCCCAGCGAAAGCGATTGGCGGCGAACAGAAACTCCTGCGCCTCCCGGTCGTAATGCAAATCCAGCACCGGCAACAGCGCATCCTGCAAGCAGGCGCTGAGGATTTCGAGATCCGCCGAATCGACGGCTTTCAGCTTCAGGCCGGGCGTGCTCATCCCGCGTCCCGCACCCGTTCCACGTCGGCCCCGCAGGCCGCTAGCTTCTCTTCCAGCCGCTCATAACCGCGATCCAAGTGATAAACGCGGTGAACGATGGTTTCGCCTTCCGCCGCAAGGCCCGCGAGCACGAGGCTGACGGACGCGCGCAGATCGGTTGCCATCACCTGCGCCCCGGTGAGGCGTTTTACGCCGCGCACGAGGGCCGAGGAGCCGTGAATGGTAACATTCGCCCCCATGCGCGCCAGTTCAGGCACATGCATGAAGCGGTTTTCGAAAATGGTTTCGGTCATCATGGCCGCGCCGTTCGCAACGGTCATCAGGGCCATCGTTTGCGCCTGCAAATCGGTGGCAAAGCCGGGGAAAGGCTCGGTCATCACATCGACGCCGATCAGGGGGGCAGAGGTGCGCGCAACCCGCATCCCATCAGCCTCGGCGGTGATCGTCACCCCCGCTTCGCGCAGCTTATCGACGAAAACCGGCAGATGATCGATATGGGCATGGCGCAACAGAATATCGCCGCCGGTAATCGCCGCTGCAATGGCATAGGTGCCCGCTTCGATGCGATCCGCGACAATCTGATGCTGGGCCGCGTGCAGCCGGTCGACGCCCTGAATACGCACCGTATCGGTGCCAAGCCCGTCGATTTTCGCGCCCATCGCCATCAGGCAGTGCCCGAGATCGACCACTTCCGGCTCGCGCGCCACATTCACAAGCTCGGTTTCGCCCTTAGCGAGCGCCGCCGCCATCAGGAGATTTTCCGACGCGCCGACCGAGACCACCGGGAACACGAAGCGCCCGCCAACCAGCCCCTTCGGCGCGCGGGCTTCCACATAGCCTTCCGACAGTTCGATTTCGGCCCCAAGCGCCTGGAGGCCCTTCAGGTGCAAATCGATGGGTCGCCCGCCAATGGCGCAACCGCCGGGCTGGGAGACGCGGGCAAGGCCGCAGCGCGCCACCAGCGGCCCCATCACGAGGAAGCTCGCGCGCATCTTGCGAACAATATCGTAGGGCGCGGTGGTGCTGGTGATGGTTTTGGCGGTCAGGTTCATCACCCGGCCCGTATGCCCGCCCGAGGCATTGCCATCCATCGACACCTCAACCCCATGCTGCGCCAGCAGCGAGAGCAGCGTGGAAATATCGGCCAGATGCGGCACGTTCGACAGCGTCAGCGTTTCATCGCTGAGCAGCGCCGCCGTCATCAACGGCAGGGCGGCATTTTTCGCGCCGCTAATATCGATGGTGCCTTTCAGGACGTTGCCGCCGCGCACTCTGATCTTATCCACCGGGAACTTCCTTCATTTTGCGGCTGTTAGAGGCGCGGCAGGGTTACGCCGCGTTGGCTCATATATTTCCCGGCGCGGTCAGCGTAGGAAACTTCGCACGGCTCATTGCCCTGGAAAAACAAAAACTGGCAAATGCCTTCATTGGCATAAATCTTGGCCGGCAGCGGCGTGGTGTTGGAAATTTCAATCGTCACCTCCCCCTCCCACTCCGGCTCCAGCGGCGTCACATTGACGATAATCCCGCAGCGGGCATAGGTGGATTTGCCAAGGCAGATCACCAGCACATCGCGCGGGATTTTGAAATATTCCACCGTCCGCGCCAGGGCGAAGCTGTTCGGCGGGATAATGCACACGTCGGTTTGCCGATCCACAAAGCTTTTGCTGTCGAAATTCTTCGGATCGACGATGGCGGCATCGACATTGGTGAAGATCTTGAAATCATTCTTCACCCGCGCGTCGTACCCATAGGACGAGAGGCCGTAGGAAATAACGCCGTCGCGCGATTGCCGCTCGACGAAGGGGGAGATCATCTCCTTCTCCAACGCCATTTTGCGGATCCATTTATCCGACAGTATCGCCATTATCCCGTTCCGTCCTTACCACCAGAGTCTTGAACCTCTGGCTTCTATCGCACGCGCGAGGGCGCATCAAGCCGAAGCGCTCACCCTTCGCTGCCGGAGGGGGTTGCGTCAGCGCTCGCGTCGGGGCCAAAGGTTTCCTCCGCCGCGTCATCGCGCCCCCGCTTCTGCTGCTTGCGCCGCTTGAGATTCGCCCGCAGCGCCGCCGCCTGCCGCTCGGCCCGCGCCTGCTGCGCCGCTTGGGTTTCGGGCGTGATGCCGGGAGGAGTTTTGCTCATAACGCACTCAATAGAAGCAAGGGGCGGGGCGGCGAAAGACCGAAACCCTTCGGCCTGCCGCACACTAGCCCCGCTTTTTGGCTCTTGCCAAGCCCCACCCCATCCGCTAAATAGCCGCCCACGCCAAACGATGCCTCTCGCATCCCGGCGATACATGGCGCTGCTGCCGTAGCTCAGTGGTAGAGCACTCCCTTGGTAAGGGAGAGGTCGACAGTTCAATCCTGTCCGGCAGCACCATTTTAAAGCCTTCAAGCTGAGAATATGTTGTAAGCCCCGTGAACTAGGCGCGGTTGCGTTATTTCATCGTGAAATTGATACCGCCGCGAGACAGTCACACGCACTTTCAAGAAGGGTGATTTCCTCGGGGGTCAGGTCGAACAACCCGTAAACAATTATGTCGATCTGGGTTTCTGCCTTGGTTATCTCGGCTGACAGGCGGGCGATTTTGGCGCGGTGGCGGGTGATCCAGTCTTCCCAGGCGGAACGCGGCCTCGAACCGCCAACCTATCTAGCTAGGCAAAAAGCCAAGCTCGAACACCTGTGGGCGCAGTTTTGCGGATAGGTCTGCATATGCCGCTTTAAAGGGGTCAAAGTCGGTGAACCGCGTGTCGCTGAAGGCTTCGAGCGCGCGGCGCACCTGATACCAACCTGCATCCGCGCGGTTCAGCTGATATTCCTGCCCGATCTTGTTCGGAAAGCTGGTCGCGTGAAAATACTGGAACAGCTTGCGGCCTTCGTTCATCACGGCCTGAGCCTCAGGTGATAATGTCATGCCTGCCATATAGCGCACCATGAAATCGCTCTCAATTCGCGCCTTCGCGCCGATCTCACGTTCTGTGAAAGGAATGAAGTGGTTGGTAAGTGACCAGTCTTGACCATTCCAGCGCAGCCCGTCCGCCCCGGCTGTGAGGTTGCTGCCATTGAACAGCATCCAAACAAGGCAATCGGATTTAAATTCATCCGAAAGGGGCTGTGAGGGTTGCAGGAACTGATCGCGATCGTTCAGCCATGTTCTTGCGATTACACGCCGAACAGTAAACATAACGCCAACTTTCCAAAGATTTTCTTCGGTGACAAAGTAGCCGCCAGCGTGCCCAATCGAATGTACTGACGAGAATATCGCAGTCATTTTTCCAGCGTTCTGCATATCATTTCCATTGCAGAAGAAATGTGCAATCGCTCCATTCGCCCAATGTTTGTTTCGGATGTCATTTATCTTGCCAATTGGCGTAATTGCATTGATCAATGGGACGACTTCAGTAGTATTCTTACGAGTTCGAGGGAGCCAGCCGCTT
>NZ_JBILQX010000156.1:0-8339 GCF_044372965.1 Elstera sp.
CTCCAGCAGTCGGGGGGGCGGCAACGACATGGGGTGCGCTTAGGCGATCGGGCGGAGATGCGGCAAAACCCCGCCGCCCGTGGGAATGACAGCGTCCGGCGCGCGCAGGTATAGCGGCGAGGCGGCGGGCAGGCTTCCCCCCTCCGCCCGCGCTGCACGCCAGAGCGCTGCGCTATGGGCCGCAAGGGCTGCAATCGATGGCGGGCCGCTCGATACCCGTTCAGCCACGATCCCATCGAGCGCGGGTAGCATTCCGGTATCGCCGATAACCAGCAAGGGGCCGGGCCGCTCAGCAGCCAGCCGGTCGGCCAAGGCGCGGACCGCCTCGGGCGGGAGAACCTGCGGCGGGGTCAAGGCGGTGCCGCGTGCATCCATCGCCTGAACAAACAGATCCTGCCGCTTGCTATCGAGAAGAATCAGGATCGTTTCTGGCAGATGGGGGCGTTCGGCCTGCAGGCTCACGAACTGCGCCGTAAAACTATCGATGCCGAATACAGGCCGCTTGGTTGCGATGCCGACCCCGCGCGCAGCCGCCAAGCCCAACCGGATTCCGGTGAAGGAGCCGGGGCCGACCGTGGCGGCAATCGCCACTAACTGCATATACTCTACCCCGGCCGCGCGCCGCACTGCATCGATCATCGGCAGCAGCGCTTCCACCTGTCCCCGCTGCATCGGGCGGGTTTCGGCCCCCAGCAGCGCCCCGTTTTCGGCATCGATCAGCCCGACGGAGTTGGCGGCCCCGCTGGCATCCAGCACGAGAAGCGCACTCATTGCCGCCCCGCGCCAAGCAATGCTATCACCGTTAATCGTGTCGCTCCCGTCGGTCCGGGCACAGGCCGACGCGAGGATGAGAGAAAGGAAAGCTGTCGAATGTCGTTAGTCCGCATCACGCCCGATCTATACTCCGTGGACATCGCTCTTGCCTATGCCACACCGCAGAATGTGACGGGGCGACCGATTTATGCGCAAGCCCCCTGTTATTTACACCGGGATGCGGCGGCGGCGCTCGGTCGGGCAATCGCCCTTGCGGCCCCGCTAGGGCTGAAATTCCGTCTCTTTGATGCCTTCCGCCCGCCCGAAGCGCAATGGGTTCTGTGGAACCATGCCCCTAATTCCGATTTTGTGGCTGATCCGCGCAAAGGCTCGCCCCATTCGCGCGGCGTTGCCATCGATCTAACCCTGATCGATGGCGAGGGGAAAGAACTCGATATGGGGACGCCGTTCGATGATTTTACCGACCGTTCGCACCATGCCCGAACCGATATCAGCCTTGAGGCGCAGCGCAATCGGTTGCTCCTGCTCGGGCTCATGTCGGCGGCGGGGTGGGATTTTTATTCGAAAGAATGGTGGCATTATCAATTGTTCAATGCGCGCAGCTACCCTCTAGTCAGCGATTCCGCCTTGCCGGATCGGATGATGCCAACCGCTTAGGCGTATGCGTGAGGCTGGACAAATCGGGCGGAGCCCCCCAGGGTTGCTTCTGGGGGAGATGATGGATTCTAATCAAATGCCAAATATCTGGCGAAGCGCTGCGCGTCGTAAGCGCCTGTGGCGGCGTCTGTTGGTTCTGGTCACGCTTGGTCTTGCGCAGTTTGCGCCGGGAATAGCGCAGGCGCAATCCGGGATAGACGCCACTTTGCCGCGCGCGGTGATCCTGAGCTACAGCCGCATTGGCGACGAGGCGGGGGCGACCGGCTCCAGCATTTCGATCGAGAATTTCGAAGCCCATTTGGCGGAACTGCGGAGCGGCGAGTTTACCGTTCTGCCGGTGCCAGAAATTATTGCTGCCCTGCGGGCCAACCGGCCCTTGCCCGACCGCACCGTGGGCATTCTGTTCGATGAGCCCCATAGTTCGATTTACACGATTGCCTGGCCGCGCCTGCAGGCCGCGCGCTTGCCGGCCACCCTGTTCGTCGCGACCGATACGGTGGATCGGGCGGGGCCGGATACGCTGTCCTGGTCGGAAATCCGTGATATGGCGGATGACGGCCTAGAACTTGGCAATCAAACCGCCTCTTACCCCCACATGCTGGGCCTGGAACGCGCCTATTTGCTCGGCCAAATCGCCCGCGCGACGGACCGACTCCGGGGCGAAACCGGGCGCAAACCTCGGCTTTTTGCCTATCCCTATGGCGAACACGATGCCGCCGTGCGGGCTCTGGTGGCCGCAGAAGGGTATGAGGCCGCGTTTTCGCAGCAATCGGGGGTGATTCATGGGCGGCTCGACCCCTATGCCCTGCCCCGGTTTGCCATGAACGATCCCTTTGCCTCGGTGGAGCGCCTGCGCTTGGCCGCTCAGGCCCTGCCGCTGCTGGTTTCGGACGTGACCCCCACCGATATGGCGCTCGATAGTGCGATGCCCGCCATCGGGTTTACGCTGGACCCGATGATGGGCTCCGGGGCGGCGGCGAACCTCGCCTGCTTCGTGTCGGGGATCGGGCGGGCCGACGTGCAGGAGCTCGGCGAGCGGCGTGTGGAAGTGCGCCTGCGCGAGCCGCTCCCTTCTGGCCGGTCACGGTTGAACTGTACGCTCGCGGCGGGGGAAGGGCGCTGGCGCTGGTTCGGTCTGCAGTTTGTGGCACCTTGAGATAGGAATGGGTCATTTTTCGCCGGAATCCTATCAGGTTACCGCGCTGTTTTTGCCGCGCTAGTGTGGAAAAGACATGGGATTTGACCTTTTTGAGTCAAAAAAGAGTCGTATTTCCGCTGTGACAACCTATATCCTGGACTCCGAAGAACTATTTCTAGTGGATTGACAGGAGACTCAGAATGATTGTCCCACCGATCAATCCGGTTGTCGCGGCTCTTGCAGGCGCTGCCCAAGCAAAGCCCCAACCGGCCCAACCGCCGACCTCGGCTCAAACCCAACGCGCGATGAAGCCTGCGCCCAAAGGTGAGCAGACCCGCATGCGCGACAAGCGTGACCGTGAACAAGAGCGGGATGTGGATCTTGAGCAGCAGCATCGCCATTCGCTCGATCTGAGCGTTTAAGCCGCCTCTTTCCGTCGCTAACGCGCGCCGCGCGCCCCGGCGCGCGGCGTGTTGAGTCATTTTTAGAAAATTATTTGTATGCGAATGATTCAATATCAAGTTTTCGCTAATTTATTCTTAATCCTTATCTGCTTATAATTAGGATGATTCTATCACGGCCAAGTCACAGCGCCCCTCTATCTTGCGGGGTAATATTTTGTTAATATGACTTATTCCGTGGTAATGGAGAGACCGATGACCGAATTTTCCTCATCTTCGGGCGCGGAAACCCAATTCGACCAACCAGACTATACGATTGAAGCCCGTATTGATGGCGAATGGGTCGCCCAACAGGAAGCGCGTAGCCTGGAAACGGCTTTGCTCCAAGTGCGTAAACTCGTGCCTACGATGGGCGCGAAGAATGTTCGCATCGTCAGCGAGGCGGAGAATGGCAAGCGCCGCCTTTATTCGGTGCAATATCAGCCCCCGGCGCAACGGATGACCCCGCCCGCGTCCCTGAGCAATCGGCTGTCGACCCTAAAGGGTGCGCCGATAGGACCGGCGCTTGGCAAAATGGTGATGCTCGTGGGCCTCGGTGCCGCCTGCGGCATCGTCGGCGTGATCGTCTTCCAACTGCTGCATATGATCGATGGGCTCGTCGCCGGGCATTAAACCGACCAACACGAGCGCTCGTTCTTCGAGCGCCCCCTCTTCGAGAGTAAGGCCTGTTCAGCATCGGTTGAACGGGCTTTTATTTTACCCTTTCAGGGCTTTTCGAATGCCTGCCGCAATATCGTCCGGTTTGCTTTCGTGGGTGAAATGGGCCTTATACGCCCCGTCGCGGCCCATCAGGAAGATGATGGAGGAATGATCCATTAAATAATCCGCCTGATCTTTGGTTTGATCCGATTTACGGTAATAAACCCGATAGGCTTTTGCCGCGACGGCCACTTGCTCGGCGGTTCCCGTAAGGCCGATCAAGGCCGGGTGGAACTGCGCCACATATTCTTTTAATACCGCGCTGGTATCGCGCGCCGGATCGATGGTGATGAAGAGGGGCACGACGTTGGCCCGCTCGGCATCGCTCAGCACATCCAACCCTTCGGCGAGGCGCTGCAAGCCGGTGGGGCAGACATCCGGGCAGAAGGTGTAGCCGAAATAGACGAGGGTCAGTTTTCCGGCAAATTCGGCACTGGTTCGCGTTTTACCGTCCTGATCGACCAGCGTGAAGGCCCCGCCCACGAGCGGCGCGCCGGTGCTGCGCCCTTCTTGGGCAAGCCCGATGGGTCGGTCGCCGGTCAGAAGGGCTGCGATAGCGCCGATCCCAGCGACGACGACCATCAGCCCCGCAACGATAAACAACCGCATTCCGGCGGGCATGGCGGCAAAGCCGGTAGTTTTTTTGGGGTCGGTCATTCGGTCGTGTCTCCGTCCAGCGCGCGGCTCAGGTCCAGCACCTCGGCCCCAATGGGGGTGAGGCGGTGCGGGCGATCATTGTCGTCCCCGTGAGGCATAGCGAATTCCAGCAGATCTTGCCCGCGCAATTCGCGCAGGCTGGCCCGCACCTGCCACAGCGGGAGACGGGTCACGCCCGCGAGCCGCAAAGCATCGACCGTCTCGGCCTCTAAGGCGGTGAGGAGTTTTCGCGCCGTCGCGGTCAAGGTGCCGTCGGGGTTGAGGCAGGGCATCGGCGGGCTAATCGGCGTTGCGGTACTGGAGAAACCAATCGGCCCCGGCGTTGCGCGCGGCAGCGCCTTCCACCGTGCGGGGGGCGGGCTCCAGCAGCGCCTCGCCCGGTTGCCAATTGGCGGGGGCGGAAGCTTTTGCGGCGGCGGTGGTGGTCAGCGCGGTGACGAGGCGAACGACTTCCTCGATATTCCGGCCCACGATCATCGGGTAATAGATCATCGCCCGCACGATACCGTCAGGATCGATCACGAACAGGCAGCGGCTCGCCTCCGTGCTGCTCTCGCCCGGCATCAGCATGCCATAGCGCAGGGCGACGGCGCGGTCGTGATCGGCGAGCACGGGGAAGGGAATGGCGGTGCCGAACTGGGCTTCGATGGTGCGCAGCCACGCGATATGGCTGTAGACGCTATCGATGGAAAGCCCGAGAAGCTGGCAGTTGAGCGCCCCCAGCCGGTCGGCGGCGTGGGCCAGCGCGATAAATTCGGTAGTGCAGACGGGGGTGAAATCGGCGGGGTGCGAGAACAGCACCAGCCAACTTCCGCGAAAATCTTTTAAGGCCAGCCGCCCATGGGTGCTATCGGCCTCGAAATCGGGGGCGGAATCGCCCAAACGGGGGAGAGTCATGGGCGTCTCGGACATAAAAAACCTCCAGGGCGGATGCCCTGGAGGGGAGCAAGTCTGACCGGGAAGGTCAAGCCTTAGGCGCGCACAAAGCTCGGCAGGCTGGTGGGCAGCAGGCGACCGACCGAGTAAGCCCCCGGCCCGAGCAAGGCCTGCACGACCAAGGCAACCGTCCAGAACGCGGGGAATTCCCAGCCGCCATTCGGCTTGCTGAACATCCAACCATTACCGACATGCATCAGCGTTGCCCCAATCAGGATCGGCAGCAGCAAGACGGCAACAAGGCGGGTGAACACGCCGGCAATCAGGGCCAAACCGCCGAGGGTTTCCCCTAGAATGACGAGATAGGCGACGAAGGCCGGATAGCCAACCGATTCGAAAAACTGCGCCGTCCCGGCCGGGGTGAAAGTCAGCACCTTCAGAAGGAAGCCGTGGGCGAGGGCCATCACGCCCAGCGAAACGCGGAGCAGGAGAAGGGCGAGATCGGATTTTTGTGTGTCGGACATGGAAAATCTCCAGGGAAGCGAATTTTGATGGGCCGACGCTACCCGGTTTCTCCTATCAAGAAATCGGCAGAAAAATTGTGTTAACCTATCTAATTATTCGATGGAGCGAGCATGGCATCCCACAACCAACGCCCGGCGGGGCCGAGGGCGGTGGTCGGGTGCCGGACCAGATGCATCGGCAGCCATTCGGTGACGCTGCGGGTAATGCCGCACAGATGCACGAGGCGTCCGGACAAGATATCCTCCTGCACCAAATGCTCCGGCATATTGCCCCAGCCGAGGCCCGCGCGCAGAAATTCAAGCTTGGTGCCTAAGTCCGACAGACGCCAAGTTTTGGCTGAATAGACCGCATAGTCCTTACCCTCGGTCAGGCGGCTGCGGTCGGTCAGCACCAGTTGCACTTCGTCGGTCAGCGCCATCATCCGGTTCTCACGCGGCATGGTCGCCAGCGCATGCGCGGGAGCCGCCACCGGGATCAGGCGAATCGGCGGCAGCGCATCGCCAACCAGCCCCGCCGGTTGAAACGGCATCGAGCCGATCACGCCGAATTTCGCCCGGCCATTCATCACGTATTCGGCGACCGCCCCCAGAACCTCAACGCCGACGCGCATCGTGACGGTGGGGAAGCGTTCGCGGAAGTCGCCGAGCACGCGGGCGAGGCGCGGCACCGGGTACATCACGTCGATAACGATGGCAAGTTCCGGCTCCAGCCCATCGCGCAACCCGGCGGCGCGGGCGTGCAGCCCCTCGGTGCGGGCGAGAATGGATTTGGCATCGGCCAAAATCGCCGCGCCCTGCTCGGTCAGCCGGGGCGTATGGCCGCTGCGGTCGAACAGCGACAAGCCCAACTGAGTTTCCAGTGTGGTAATCGCATAGCTAATTGCCGATTGCGCCCGGCCCAATTCGCGCCCCACGGCAGAAAAACTGCCAAGCTCGGCGGCTTTGGTGAAGACGCGCAATTGGTCGAGCGAGATGGTTTCGAGGTTCATAGGCCGGTCCAGGAGTTGTGGGGTTTATAGCCCTTCAGAGCGGCAGTGTCTCGGTGCGAATTACCCGCTCTCGGCCTAGACCGGCATGTAACCTGTCGGAAAGCCCCTTCAAAAATATTGTCTAGCGGGCCGTTTTCAACTCTCGAACAAAAGCCTCGGCGACCATCTTAACCAGCTGTCTATGGATAGCGGGGCGGGACTGTCCCCCGCCGTCGGAGCAGATGGGATCATCGATCTTTTCGGCCTGCGCCAATAGGGCGGCATCGGGTTTGCACTCGCCAAACAGGCTGTAATGGCTCGCCTCCTCGATGGTGGAATATGAGCCCTTTGGGATGGCCCGTGCGATTCCGGACGCGAGGGCTGTTCGGGGGATATTTTCCGGTCGGCCGAGGTTCACGAGGTCAACCGGAATCGAAATCTCGGAAAAGCTATGGGGCTGAAACACATCCACCGGCACAGGATCGATTGCTACCAAAAATTGAATTCGGCTGTCTTTATTGTCACGGCCCGCCAGTCGCATATCGATGCCATGAAGATCGACGCCGCTGCGTCGAACCCAGTCGCAAAGTGAAGGATTGAGCGCGTCGGTATCACAGTAGCTTGCCAGCAGGTTTGGATCGATGCGCGCCCCCGCCAAGGCGAGGGCCGTGCCGCCGCCCATCGACAGCCCAAGGGCACCGACCTTCCCCGTATCGAGGTAAGGTTCAAACAGCGGCTGTTTTTCCACCGCCTCCAAGGTCGCGCTGATATCCGCAGGCCTTAGCCAGAGCTTCACGGTTTCCAAGGCGGATCGGTTCGCCCCCGCGTTCCCCGGATGAGCGGGAGCTGCCACGATGAACCCCTGCTGCGCCAAAGGCGTTGCCATCCAACTCATCGCGTGCGGCGTTCCCCCGAGGCCCGCGCCGTGGGACAGCAATATCAGCGGGTATTTTCCGGGTGCGATCGGGGCTTCGAGCATTGCCTCCGTCCCCTTGAAAAAGATACTCTCGCCAAGTCTAACGGGCTTGCCGCCCGCGTCCGCCGGGTACCAAAGGGTCACAGCCAGATCGGTGCCGCGCTCTTTGGAGGGGGCTGAGATCTGCCGCACGCCGACAAATTCGCTTGCATTGGCAGCGTCAGGCACCATCAGCATCGCCGAGAGGGTAGTGCAAACCATCGTTGCGATTTTTATGAACGGTTTCATCGAAGTTCCTTATGGCCGTGGGGTTAGGCCGAAACTTGTCTGAAGATAAAGCGCCGCGCGCCCTTGAACGCGATTTTGGACGTTCGAGATCGTGATTTAGGTCGATGACTTTGAACGGGGGGCGGGGGATTGTGCGGCGGTTGCCGCCGTTTGCGCGGTTGGGCTCTCGCGGCCTGCCTGCCGATAGCGGCTCGGGGTCATGCCCGTGACGCGCAAGAATTCCCGATTGAAGTTCGACTTTGTGCCGAAACCCGACTCGAGCAGGATGCTTGTTACGGGGGCACCCGTTTCGACGAGGCGTCGCTTGGCGTCGTTCACCCGGAATTCATTCACAATTTGCGAGATATTGCGGCCATAAATTCGGTTCAAAGCAGCGGATAT
>NZ_JBILQX010000157.1:0-8324 GCF_044372965.1 Elstera sp.
CAAAAGATCCGTTAGCCCAAAGAGCGGCAAGAAGCGGTCGTGTCGCAAAATGGCGCGCTGGCCGTTGACGTATTGAATGGCATCGCGCGGCACGGTGGCGGCTTCCACCACCATGCGTTCGGGGAAGGCCACCGTTTGGACCGAGGTTTCGGCGAGCAGAACGGTCAGCATCGCCGCCGACAGCGGCATATCGAGCCGGAAGATCGTGCCCTGGCCCAGCACCGTGCGCACATCGATGCGCCCGCCGAGGCGGGAGATATTGATCAGCGCCACATCCATGCCAACGCCGCGCCCGGAGGTTTCGCTCACCTTATCGGCGGTGGAGAAGCCGGGGGCGAAGATGAAGCGGTTGATTTGATCAACCGAGAGTTTGCTGCTGTCGGCATCGGTGGCAAGCCCTTGGGCGACCGCCCGTTGCTGCACGCGCTCGGTATCGATCCCCCGGCCATCGTCGCGGATTTCGATGACGATGCGATTGCCGTGCTGTTCGGCGCTCAGGCGAATATGCGCCAGCGGCGGCTTATTGACGGCCACCCGCTCGGTCGGGGTTTCGATCCTGTGATCGACCGTGTTGCGCAGCGTATGCGTCAGCGGATCGGCCAGCAACTCGGTCATCCCCTTATCGACCTTGATGCCATCGGCGCGGGCTTCGAAGCGGATTTGCTTGCTTTGCTCTTTGGCAACCTCGCGCACCATGCGCGGGAACCGGTTTAAGACGATATCGAGCGGAATAACGCGCAGCCCCAGGGTTGCCTCGTGAATGAGGCTCACCAGCCGATGTACTTCGGCTTCCACCTGGGAAAGATCATTCTGCTGGGGCTGCAAGATTTCGATTGCGGGCAGGATCGTTGGTTTTTCAGCGTGTTCGCGGCGCGCGGGGGCGACCAGGGCGTTTCGACCTTATTATCCACGAGCGCGCGGGCTTCGACGAAGGCAAGCTCCGGGTGGCCCGTCAAAATCGCGGCTTGCAGGGGCGCCGGGTTCTCGCGACTAACAAGCAGCAGGGCGGCGGCGTCAACGCCGCTTTGGCTGAGGGCGCGCGCCGAGGGTGCCGCCGTGCGCTGGGCGAGCCAGGTTAGAAACGCGCCGCGCTCCGAAGCTGCGGGCAGGGCAACCGTCACCGCGATAATCTGCCGGTCGCCGCCTGCGAGCATTTCGGTGAAGGGCGTCAACGCATCGTGTGAAAGATCGCACAGTTGGGCGGGGGCAATGACGGCGGTAAAAGGTTCAAGATTAGCGGTATCGACGGTGGGGGCGAGCGCCCGCAGCCGGGCTTCAAGGCCGTGGAACGCCACTTTCTCGGTCGCGACCAAGAGCATGTCGAGATCGGATCCCGCAAGCCGCTCGCGCCCGCCAAAACCGCCAGCCCCGGCAAGCAATCCGCCAGCATTTCGGCGAAATGGCGCAGGTTTTCAGCATCGGGATGCAGCGCGCCTTCGGGCACTTCGGGGGCACTCGCGTGCAGGTTTTCCCCATTTGCCCCAGGATTCAGCGCCGCTTCGAGGGCGTGCAGCAAGGCTTGCGGCGCGGGTTCGTCCAAACCGCTGACGATGCCGCGTTCGCGTAAAAGCCGGATACCATCGAGGCTTTCGATCAGCAGATCGCGGATGGCGGGGGTGAAACCCTGCCGTTCGCTGCGCACGTCCGCCAACAAGCTTTCGGCGTGGTGGGCCAAGGCTTCGAGCCCCCACGGGCTCAAAGCCTATGAGAACGAGCCTCGGGTATCCTCACTCTAACGCGATACCAAAGGGTTACAGGGGCGGTAGCAGCCGGTCGAGCGAAACCACACTCATAAGGCGATCTTGGATATGAAGAATTTGTAAAATCGGCAGATTATGGGCGTCTTCCGCCGGGCTAATATGGCTTTCGGGCACGGTTTCGATGGGCAAAACCTGGTGAACGATCACCCCGGCAATGCCGCCTTCCACCATCGCGAGCAGGCAGGGCGGGTTCGGCTCCAACAGGATCGGTTCGCCCCCAATGCTCAAGATTTGCCGCAGATCGATGACCGGCACGACATTATCGCCCACGTCGGCGAGACCGTGAAAGCCGGTGCCCCGGTCCGGGATTGGCGTTACCTCGATGGAGGCTTCCAGGCGCTGAATCCGGTCGAGCGGCACGGCCAGAAATTCCCGGCCAATCCGCAGGGTAAGATATTGGTGAAATTCCATCGGCTTCACAGGGGCGGCGAGGCTGATTTGCGGCACAATCTGGCCCATCGCCAGAACCAGCCCTTCGAAGGGCGGCGGGCTGAAGGGCAACGGGGTGACAAAAGTGCTTTCCGTAACGCCGATCACCCGGTCCAACGGAATAGCGAAACGCTGGCCCACCACTGCAACGGAGAGGTACCGAACGAAGCCCTAAACGGCGACCAGACTTTTGCGCTCCGCTTCGCCGCCCTCGGCATTTGCTGCCATTGCCTGCAAACCGTCCCGCTGGTCCGATAGTGGGTAAGTATCGGGGTGTAACCCTTAAACATCAATGGTTTTCATCGAATGCACTTAAAAGATGTGCCTGCTTCGAGCGCCTGCGCAGGGAGTGGATTGCGAGCACAGGAGTGCGTTTTGCAGGATCACGTCATGCCGATTGCTCAGCGTGTTAAGACTTTCTTATGCTGGCTCCCCCAATGGTGAAGGTGCAATGAAGGCGACTGGCCCCGCGATGAAAGATTTAACCGAGCAAGACCTCGCCCCGGCCTGGCAAGGCTTGGGTGTCGCCCTGGCCGGTCTGGTGTTAACCGAGACCGATCGGCATTTGCTCCGGGTCTTAGTCGACGGGCCACAGGCGGGGGATTCATTATTGCCGTCGCTGCCAAGCTACGCCCTGCGAAAAGTCCTCGCCGCCCGCCCGACCGAGGTTGCAGCGCGTTTATCGTTCTGGGCCAATCACGCCAATCCGGCGGTGGGCGACGCGCTGCTGACCGTTGCGGTGGCGGTCGCGCCCGATGACCCCGAGGCGCGGTTGGGGCTGGCGTGGCGGTGTTTCGACCGGGGGGCGCTCCCGGATGCCTTGCGTCATGCTGCCCACGCTTACCAAATCGCGCCGAAGGTTGCGGCGGCGGCTTACGGTTTCTTCTTACTGGAGACGGGCGATTTGCCGGGGGCTGACGCGGTGCTTCAGGCGGCATTGGCCGTGGCGCCCGACCATCCGCCGCTCCATTGGTATCGTGGCCTGCTGTTGCAGCGACAGGGGGATTTGTCCGGCACGGCGGTGGCATTGCGCGCGGCCTGCGCGCTCGACCCTAGCCTTCACGATGCGGCCTTCACCTTAGCTTGGGTGCTGCACGATTTGGGCGAACAGGCCGAGGCGGAGGTTTGGTGTGGGCGGGCGCTGGATGCGGAGGCAACCGGCGACAGGCAGATGCAGGCCGCTTGGTTTGCCCTCCGCCGCCGCGACTATGCGACCGCCGAGGCGCAGTATCGCGCGGCGGCAGAGAGTATTCCGCTCGCCGATCCCCGAAGCCTTCTGATTTATCGGCATTGGGCCGAGGCGCTTCAGTGCCTTGGCCGGGGGGAGGAAGCCCGGTCGTGCCTGACCAACGCGCTGCATGCCCACCCGGCGGCGGCCCCCCTTTGGTATCGCCTCGGCTGTATCGCCCAGGAGGCGGGGGATTGGCAGGCGGCAGACTATGCGCTGGGCCAAGCCCATCATTTCGTTCCCACCTGGGGCGACGCTTTTATTCGCCGCGCGCAGGTTCTGCACGGGCGCGGCATGGCCGACGGGGTGGTGTGGTTGCTCGAACAGGGGTTGTTCCTTGCGCCCGAAACGGTCGGCGCGCGCGCGTTGCTAGCGGCGGCGTATCGGGAGCAAGGAAAAACCAACGCCGATACAACCGATATCCCCGAAGCGTTTTCGCCCGTCCAAGACTCGCTGAAACCTGATCTGAGGGGTAAGGACCAACGGCGCGCCGAAGCGGCCAAGGCCTTCGTCGCGTGGCTTCAAAGCGGGCTGCCCCTGCGCTTACCCGTCGCCGATCCAACAAAGACGCCCGATATTTCGGTTGTCATCGTGCTCTTCAATCAGGTCGGTTTGACGCTCGAAACCCTCACGGCCCTGTCAGCGCAGACCGGACCGAGCTTTGAAACGATTTTGGTCGATAATGGGTCGATCGACGCAACCCCCGATCTCCTCGCCCGTGTGCAGGGCGCAAAAATCCTGCGCAATGCGGACAATAGGGGCTTTCTTTTAGCGGCGAACCAAGGCGCAGTGCGGGCGCGCGGGCGGCATATTCTATTTCTCAATAGCGATGCTTTCGTGCAGCCGGACGCGCTCGCGGCGGCACTGGCGCGGATTGACGGCGACGGTAGCATAGGCGCGGTCGGCGGAAAGATAATCCTAACCGATGGCCGGTTGCAGGAAGCGGGGAATTGGGTCGACCGCAACGGCGCGGCCCAGGGCTATGGCCGAGGGGATGATCCCGATGCGCCCGCCTATGGCTTTGTCCGCGAAGTCGATTATTGTTCCGGTGCGTTCCTGCTTGTGCGACAGCCCTTGTGGGCGATGCTTGGCGGGTTCGATCCGATTTTCGCCCCGGCTTACTACGAGGATACGGATTTATGCCTGCGGGTTTGGCGGGCGGGCTTCCGTGTTGTCTACGAGCCCTCTGCGCGGGTGATCCATGTGGAGGGCGGAAGCGCCGCAACCGAGGCTGAACCGATCCGGCTTATGGAGAAAAATCGAAGCCTCTTTATAGATCGGCATCCCGATGCGAGGGGACCCGATGCAAGCCTATGAAGCCCAAATGCTTGAGCGCGGTCAGCGGTTGATTGCTGCCGGGGATAGTCGGGGGGCGGAAGCCGTGTTTCTGGAGGCGCTGGGCCACGAACCAAACCTTCCCCATATTCACCTAGCTCTGGCCAATTTGCGCCTGCCGGGGCCGGATTACCCTTTTTGGTTGGCATGGTTGCACGATCAGCTTAATCCCAAGCTCTATTTGGAAATTGGCGTTGAGGCGGGGGATTCACTCGTGTTGGCTCAGCCGCCGACCCGCGCGATTGGGATCGATCCGGCGCCTGCGGGCGACCCGCGCGCGCGGTGCCCGGCCCCTACCCAGATCTTTCCGCTAACCAGTGCCGCGTTTCTGGCAAACCCGCCCCCAGAGAGCGGCCTTAGGGAGACGGGGTTCGATCTCGCCTTTATCGATGGCGATCATAGCTTCGGTGCGGTTTTGGCGGATTTCATCGCCTTAGAGCGGTTTGCCGCCCCCGGCGCGGTCATCGGCTTGCACGATATGCTGCCGCTCACCCCCGCCGCTGCTGCGCCTCAGCAGAAAACGGCCTTCTATACGGGCGACGGTTGGAAAATTATTCTGTGTTTGCGCGTTTTGCGTCCAGACCTACGCGTCTATACGATTCCGACCGCGCCGACCGGCTTAACCCTGGTGACGGGGCTCAACCCGCAGTCGACACTATTAGCTGAGCGGCAGGTAGACATTCTAGCAGCCTACCGCATGCTTCCGCCCGACCGGGCGATTGACGATCCGCGCGGCTATTTGGGCGTCGGCGTCAATGATCCTGCGGCGGTGGCGGCGTGGTTGGCGGCAGCGCGGCAAGAGGGCAACCGATGAGCCTAGCCCTGACTGAGCGTTACCTAGACGTATTGAAAAAATCCCTCCTGAACGAGCTTTACCCGGAGCTTGAGGGCATTCTCCACTATATCTTTCTCTGTCAGCAGGCGGGAAAGCCGATGGAGGGGGCTGTAATCCGCGATATTGCCCGCCTACGCCCCGATATTATGGCGCATCTCCAGGCCGTGCGCCACGAGGGGAATTTGGTGCTCTGGCCGGTCGAGGGGGCAGCGGCGCTCTATGATCCGCACCACATCAGCCAGCATACCCATACGATGATCGGGCGCTTGCGGCTTGATCATCTGCATCGATGTTTGGACGTGATCCGCCAGAACAATATCCCCGGCGATGTCATCGAAACCGGGGTTTGGCGGGGCGGGGCGACCGTGTTTATGCGCGGCTATTGGGCGGCGCACGGAGTTTCGGATAGGACCGTTTGGGTGGCCGATTCTTTCGCCGGGGTGCCCGAGCCCAGCGTTGCCGAGGATATAGACTATGATTTGAGCGCGGCGAAGGAGCCAGCGCTCGCCATCGATCAGGCGCGCGTCGAAGCCCTGTTCGCGCGCTACGATCTGCTCGACGATCAGGTGAAGTTTCTTCCCGGTTGGTTCCGCGAAACGCTGCCCGCGGCCCCGATTGACCGCCTCGCCCTCATTCGGCTTGACGGCGACCTCTATGAATCCACCTTCGATGCGCTCGATGCGCTCTATGACCGGCTGGTGTCGGGCGGCTTTCTGGTGGTCGATGATTACGGTGCGCTACCGCCATGCCGCCGGGCTATTGAGGATTTCCGCGCCCAACGCGGCATTACCGCGCCGATGGAAAGTATCGATTGGACCGGCGTCGCGTGGCGGAAGCCCTAAGCGGATGTTTCACCCGCGCGTTTTGCCACTAACCATGTTCGATACCGGACCAGCAGCCCGAAGACCGGTAAGGTCAGGCCAATATCGGCGTAAAACCGCCCCGTGGCGTCCAGGCTCTCGCGGGCGTCGGCGCGGGGGGCGAGGCTTTTGGGCAGCGGCAGGCCGCAAAAATCCCAGCCATCTACCGACAGGCCGAGTGCTTCAGTGCTCGGTACTAACCCCAAATGAAACCGGAAGGGGCCGAAGCGTTCGCGGAGGGTGCCGGTTGGGCCGACCGCGAGCCTTGAAGAAAACCGCCGCCCGGCGAAACTGCGGCTCCAGCGTTGGGCGGGCGGCCCGCCGGGCGGCGTGACATCCTCAATCTCGACAATGACCGGAATATCCTCGCCGGCGCGGGGGAGGTTCAGCCCCCGCGCGATGAGGCGGGTGAGGGGAGACGCGCCCGTTTCAACAGTGGCGCGTCCTTCCCAGAAGCGCGGGCTATCGTCGGCGTGGAAAGACTGTAGCGGGGCGGGCAGGCAGGCTAACCCTGCTGTACCCAAAGCTTGGGCCACCGGCGAGGATAGTTTTACGGGCGGATCGTGCGTCACGCGAATGGCATAGGGGGCCATTTCGGCTTCGATTGCCGCCAGCGGCAGCGCCTCGGTCGCGGCGCGCGCGCCTGGGGGAAGCGTTTCGCCCAACAAGGCTTTGAGCGCGGCGGCGGCGGGGAGCGTGGGAATATTCGGGCCGTGGTTTTGGCCTACCACCAGCGACCAGCGCGCCCGCGTGGCCTGCCCCGCCCCGTCCAACCCGGTGATTTCCACCCGCATGCCGCCCCGGTCGGAGGTAATAAGACGGGTCAGCTTGCGTCCGTGCAGCAGCCAGGGCACCCAGGTTTTGAGATTTTGGAAGAACCCCCAGCGGCGCAAGCGCGCGAGCGCCATTAGTCCCAATTGTTCAGGCAGCGACTCCAGCCCCGCCGAAAAACTCACCCGCGATTGCACCCGGTAGCGCGGCCCCAGGTCTTGCGGATCGAGCGTTTCAACAGCGGCCACCAACCGCCGCCCGAGCCCCGGCATGGCCACCCACCGGCCATTCTCCCAGCCGATACTTTGGCCAAGCGCGCCGTTGCGCCAGGCAGGAATCGGCTTTCCGGCATAGGTCAGAATCGCTTCGATCACCGCCGGGCCAACCTCGCTTTGCCCGCCGGGGGTGATGGCGATATCGATGGTGTCAACCCGCGTCCATCCTTGGGTCAGGGCCGCGACCACAGCCCCCGACAGGGCGGGGGTTGAACTGGCTCCGGCAAGGGCGACCAAGCCTTTTTCCAGCGCGAGCCCGTTCAGCGCCGCGCCATACCCCGCGAGATAATCGCGCGCGTCGGCAAGGTCGAGCACATGCGCTCCCACCCTCAGCGCGGCGGTGGCGGTGGTATAATCGGCCCCCTGAAACGGCCCCGAGGCATCGACGACAGCCCAGGGCGCGAGCGCGGTCAGCGTTTCGAGCAGGCGGTAGCGATGATCGAGCGCAACGCCGGAAACCCGCGCGCCCGGAACCTCAGCGGCGATTTGCGCGGCAAGAGCTTGCGCCTTCGCGGCGTCGCGCGAGGTGAGCACGATCTCCAGCCCCGGCCACTTGGCAATATGCCGGGCGAGGCGTTTGCCGAAAACGCCGGTGCCGCCAATAATTACCACGCGCTTGCACGCTATCACGGATCTGCCTTTCGCTTTGCCGTGCGCAGTATAGGCTAAAGCGCGGCCAGATGCGCGCGAAAGGCGTCGAGCGTTGCCTCATTACGCTTATAGAAAACCCATTGGCCGATGCGCCGCGGCGTCACCAGATCGGCGGCGGCGAGCGTCGCCAAATGGGCGGAAACGGAGGATTGCGACAGGCCGCAGCGTTCGAACTGGCCC
>NZ_JBILQX010000158.1:0-8311 GCF_044372965.1 Elstera sp.
AATCGGCAAGATCGGTGACACTGCTGTGCAGCAGGCGGCCCGGCCCGAGGATATCGAGAATTTGCCGCCGCCCGTCGGTTAGCCCCTGGGAGAGCATGACGCAGCCGCTAAGAATACGGAACGCATCGACCGCATCCGTACTGCGCAGGGGCAGAATCGTTCCCTGGGCCATGCGCACGCGGCGGGCGGCGTTGATGTTGCGGTGGGGGGAAGCGCGATAGGCGGGCCGCCGCTCTAAACGCGGCGGCGTTGAGACGCTAAGACTATGCATGGGAACCCGTCCGGCAAAGCGCCGATGGTTTCCCCAGAAGGGCAGAAACAACCGGCGCGCGATGGCCTAGGCGCTACGGAAAACCGTAGGGCCGCTCAAGCAATCGCGAAGGCCGGGGGACCGATAGGGGGGGCTTGCGGCGGAAAGAACTGCCGATAAAAGGCTTCCGGGCGCTGTTTTTGGGCTGTCGTGTTGGTGCTAACGGGCGGGACGACCAGAAGCGCACCCTGCGCCGGGCCGCTTAAAAAGGCCGAGGCCCCGAGAAGGCAGAGGTCGCACAGATGCGCGGCCATCTTTTTACCCGTCTGACCGTCATCGGTCGTTCCAGGCAAGCAGAGCGGCGGCAAGGAGCCATCCGGCAAGGCATAAAGGATTAAATCTTTCGCCGAATTTTGGCTCTGCACCGCTGGCAAAGATTTGGCAAATCCGCCCCAAAGAACGGCCACAGCGCACAAAAGGCGCATCACATGGGCGAGAAGAAGGGGGAGCCGAGCCATGATTTTGGTTTAACCGCAATTCGCGGCGTCTGCAAACCCGATGATTGTATCGACCTCGGCCAAAGGGCTGAAACTCAGAATTTCCGCGCTTAGGCTAAGGGGGCGGCATCGCTGCGCGCTCCCAGGGTTTTGGTGCAGTTCCGCGTCATAGTGCAATTTTGTGTACCAGCTTTCGTTTTATATTCTTTATCGGGTATGGTATAAGGCTATCGCCAACACTAAATTGAAAGAGAAGCCATAATGGATCATCTTAAGGGAAATAAAGCAGAGCCCGCTTCGAGCATTGACTGTACTCTTGATCCGATTGCTTCGTTAAAAACTATGTTCGTCGATATGGTTCAAGGCAGGCGTATCGCTAAGGGCCAATGCCCCGCGTTACGGCCGGTGTTTTTAAAACCCCACGGCGTTGCGGCGGCGCAGTTCCGCATCCGGTCCGATTTACCAACGCAGTACCAGGTTGGCCTTTTTGCGAATGTGGGCAAGGCCTATGATGCTTGGGTGCGTTTTTCCTCCGACACGCTCCCGACGAGTGGCGATTTCAAATCGACGCTCGGCATCGGCATCAAGCTGTTCGATGTGCCCGGCGCGAAATTGATCGGTAATCCCGATGCGCCGACCTTCGACTTTATTTTGCAGAATTTCGACGTGTTTTTCGTCAATACCGCCGCCGATATGTGCGCCTTCACCAAGGCGGGCGTCGTGGATGGCGACTATGGCCCCTATCTGGCGGCCCATCCCGAGACCGATGCCCTGCTGAAGGCGATGGAAAAGCCGGTGGCGAGCGTGCTGGCAACGCCCTATTGGAGCGGCCTGCCGTTTTGCTTCGGCGATACTTACGCCAAATATAAGCTGGAGCCGACGCTGTACGTCGATCCCCCCGCAGGCAATCCCGCCGATCCGACCTATCTTGCCGCCGATCTCG
Organism: Elstera sp.; assembly: GCF_044372965.1. Classification (NCBI taxonomy): domain Bacteria; kingdom Pseudomonadati; phylum Pseudomonadota; class Alphaproteobacteria; order Rhodospirillales; family Rhodospirillaceae; genus Elstera; species Elstera sp. The sequence continues at coordinate 1,691 of NZ_JBILQX010000158.1, forward strand.
CCCGCCGCCTGAGCGCGGGCGCGGTGAGTTTCCGCTTCATGGTGCAGCTTCGTACCGTGCCCGATCAAATGCCGCTGGATGAGGCGACGGTCGTCTGGCCGGAAGACCTGAGCCCGCCGATCCATGTGGCCGACCTTGTGATTGCGCAGCAGGATGTCAACGCGCGCGGTCAAGCCGCCTATGGCGAAAACCTCTCCATGAACATCTGGCGCGTGACCGAGGCCCATAAGCCGGTCGGCTCCATCGCCGATGCGCGCCGGGTGGTCTATGCCGCCGCCGCCGAGTTGCGCCGCCATGTGAACGGCGTTCCCCTGGGGGAACCCGATTCGCCGCGCCCATTTTCCGTAGACGCGCCGCAAGGGGCCGATACGGTCATCGTTCGGGCGGCCATTCATCCGGCCATCGGCATTGCGCGCATTGGCGACGCCGCGACTGAATATTTCATCGGCCCGGAAGTCGTCGATGCCCCGCCGGAAAGCGCGCCGCCGCCGGATTTCTACCGGGATGCGACCGGGGCGATGAAGCGCCAAGCCGCCCGCTTCCGCGTCTATGGCTATAATGCCGCCGGTGAGGTTGTTCGTGAGCTAACCAGCGACAGCGCCGATATTACCTGGACCGTCCATGTCGCCAACCGCAAGGCGCAATGGTATCAGTTCCAGTATGCGCTCGACATTCCCGAAGCGCTGAACGCGCCGGACAATGCCTTTCCCCTGCGCAATCCCGATATCGCCACGAAAGATCGTGGAATCCTCGCCATTGATCCCGGCCCGCGCAGTATTTCCGGCCGCACGGTTTCCGGCCCCGCTTATGCGTTCGATAGCGGAACCTTCAAGGGCGTTCCCGTGCCCTTGGGCGAAATTCAGACCGATGCCGATGGGCGGCTGATTTTCCTCGGTGGTCACGGCAAATCCGCCTCGCCCACGAACGCCCCGGTGTACGACCCGGCCAACCCGCCCAGCTTCAACAATGCCGATGATTGGTACGATGACACCTCCGACGGCCCGGTTACGGCGGAAGTCTCGATCAATGGAGCGCCGATTCCGGTCGAAGGGGCCTGGGTGGTCGTCGCCCCGCCGAATTACGCGCCGGATATCGTGAGCTGGCGCACGATGTATGATCTCATGTGCGATGTCTCGGTGCAGGCGGGTTGGATGGCGATGCCGAACACGCCGTCGTTCACCAACGATATTCTGCCGATCCTGCAGCGGCTCAGCAATCTGCAATGGGTGAACAAAGGCTTCGCGGCTTATTTCGGCAAAGGCTGCCCGCTCGATTTCAATAACCCCGCCTTGATCGAAAAACTGGCGCAGAAACCCAGTGGGGCCGACGATCCTTACAGTGAATTGCGCCGCACCCTGTTTAACAACTTCCGCCCCGCAGCGCCGATTGTTGCCGAACCCGTGGCGTGGCCACATGTTCAGCCCTGGATCTACGGCGATGCGTTCGGCAGTTTCTCGGCGACCGGCCCTGGCAATATGCTAACGATGACCGGCTTGCAGGAAGCCATTCTGCGCAAATGGGTCGAAGGTCATTTCGTTGCCGACTGGCCCGAGGCGCTGAAGCCTGTCACGAAGATCAGCGAAGTCCCGCTGGCCGACCAGCCCCATATGCTCGACAAGGCGGCGCTGCACTATTGCCTGTCGGATACCTTCCATCCCGGCTGCGAAATGACCTGGCCGATGCGGCACGCAAGCCTTTATTCCGCCCCGTTCCGCATTCGCCTGCGCCCCGCCGATCAGCCCGAGCCGGATTATGGCTCGACCATGACCCCGCTGCTGGTGGAAAAAGTCGGCGGGCCGCTCTACGCCCAGCCGCCGGGCGGCATTACCCGCTGGATGGCGATTCCCTGGCAGGGCGATACGGCCTTCTGCCGCTCCGGCTATGATCCGGAGTATGACCCCTACCTGCCCACCTTCTGGGCGGCGCGCGTCCCCAATCAGGTGCTGACCGAAGCGGATTACGCCACGGTGATCGACACCAGCCTGCCCCGTACCGACCGAGTCGCGGCCTATAACCGCCGCGTCAGTTGGTTGCGGGCGATCCAGAACCACCAAACCGCTCAGGTGATGATGGATATGATCGCCGATTTTGGGCAATTGGGCATTGTCGAGGCGCGACCGGGCGTTAAGGACGATCCCGATTTCCCTGAGTATATCTATGTCGAAACCCTCGCGGCGGGAACCGTCAAGGCGGCGGCGGATCATGCGGTCCGGCTGCTGGCAGTCGCGCCGCAACCAGCGAGCAAGTTGGAAAAAGCCGGGTGGGCGAGCCGCGAGCAGCTTGAAGCCTTCCGCGCCGTCCGTGTCCAAAAACGCTAGATCTGAGGCCGGTATAAGCTTGTCTGAGGAAGAGGGGCCGAGCGTCGATGTGGTGATTGCCGGGGCCGGGCCAGCCGGGGCGATTGCGGCCCGGCACCTCGCCCAGGCAGGCCGATCGGTTCTTATCGTCGATCGGCTGCGGGCGCAGCCGCCGCGCCTTGGGGAAACCCTTCCGGGGGCGGCGCAAAGGCTTTTGGCGCGCCACGGGCTCGCAACCCTCGCCGTGTCGGGGGAGCATCACGCGCCCGTCGGCGGCGGGCTCACGGTTTGGGGCAGCGACGCGGCGGTGCCGAGCGATGCGCTGCAAGATCCCTATGGCCCGGGTCTGCGCTTGGACCGGCGGCATTTCGATTCGGCCTTGCGCGCCGCCAGCCTTGAGGCCGGGTGCCGGTGCTGGACGGCGGATGTTAAGCGTCTCACTTGGCAGGACGGGGTTTGGCGCATCAATCTTGATGATGGCCGCCACATCCGCGCCGGGTTCATTATGGATGCGACTGGACGGCGCGCCCGCCTCGCCCGGCTTCTCGGTATCGGGCAGCGGCGGAAGTCGGACTTGGTCGCCCTGTACCAACTGGCAAAGCCCGCGAAAAATGCCGAGCTAACGCGCACACTGATTGAGGCGACGCCCGAGGGCTGGATCTATGCCGGGCGGCTTGCCGATGGTCGTTGGTCAATCGGTTATCACACTTTGGCACGGGAAGCGGTCCGCCTGCGCCGATCCCCCGAAGCCTGGTTAGCACGCCTTGCCGGTGCGCCGCATCTCGCCTCTCGCCTCGGGGCTTTAAGTTGGGAGGGCGGGCAGGTTAGTGCGCGCGATGCTGGCGGCATGATTCTCGACACCCCCTATGGCGAAGGCTGGATTGCCGTGGGAGATGCTGTCCTGGCCTTCGACCCGATTGCCGGTCAGGGACTGTTCAACGCGCTGCGCACCGGTATTGCTGCCGCCGAGGCGATCCTTACCTCCCGATATTCGGCCTATGCGGAAGAAGTGGCGCGCGTCGCCGCAATCTATACCGGGCGTCGCTTGTCTCTCTATCAGGCCGAAAGCCGTTGGGCCGACCGCGCCTTTTGGCAAACCCAGCAGCACGTGTCTTGACGTGCTTTAGAGCTTTCATGCGGGATTTGTTCGAAAGGGTGATCTGGCGGCAGAGCCTTGTTGCTGGTTGATCGGGCCAGACTCGAAGCGGGGGCGGCGATGGGCTATGGTGCGCGTCGTTCCGTTTGCCCCAAGGATCTTTAACGCGCGATGGGCTTTTTTTCCCGCAAATCCTTGAAACCCCTTCGAACGATCACGCGGCAAACGGGGTTTCTGTGGCGCGATATTGTCGCGACCAGCGGGCCGCGCTTTTGGCAGGTGGCGGTTTTGGCGTCGGTGGCGGCGCTGGTGCAGGGCGGTGGGCTGTTGCTGCTGCACCCGATTTTGCAGATCCTTGGGCTTGCGGGATCGGCCCCACCGCGTTTCCCGGTCTTGGGCGCGCTGGGGCAGGCGGTTGGGCTCGGCGGGGCGCTCGCGTTTTACGTTGCATTGATTACGGCTTCGGGGGCGTTGATCTACGCCCAGACGATGGCCGCGCTTCATTTGGTCATCGCTTATGGCGACACGCTGCGAAACCGGCTTTATCACGCTATTATGGCGGTGGAATGGGACCTCGCGACCAACTTGCGCCCGGCGACCTTGGCCCAAAGCCTCACCCGCGAGGTCTCCCAATGCGGCTGGGCGGTGCAGCAGGCGGTGCAACTGTTCGCAACCGTGCTGCAAGTGCCGGTGCTGTTGGCAGTGGCGATGGTGCTGTCGCCGCTGTTCACGGCGATTGCCTGCGGTTTGGCGGTGCTGGTCGCCGTCGCGCTGCTGCCGCTGAACCGGCGGAATTACGCGCTCGCCGCTCGCTTCGCCGGGGCTAATCGGGCGTTGCATGCCGAGGTGGCCGATGAACTTGCCGGGCTTCGCATTCTGAAAGTCTTGCGCGCCGAAACCGTGCGGAGTGCCGCTTTTTTTCAGCAAGTCACCGCGTTGCGCTCCCGGCAGATCGATCAAGCGCGCGCGTCGGGGCTTGCGGGGCGGGCCCAGACGAGCCTTGCGGCGGCGGTGGTTGCGGCGGCGGTTTGGTTCGGGCTCGAAACCCTCGCGCTCTCGCTCGCCGATGTGCTGACGCTGGTGCTGATTTTCGCGCGGATTCTGATGCTGGTACAGCGCCTGCAAGATCAAGGGCGGCAGATTATTCGCGTTCTGCCGATTTTTGAGACGATCCGCCGCCAGATCGAAACCTATCGCGCCGCCACCGAACCCGAGGCGACCGAAGCGCCGGTCTTCCACCAAGAAATCCGGCTGGAAAATCTGGGCTATCGCTACACGCCGACCGGGCCGTGGGCGGTGCGCGGGATCGATGCCATCATCCCCGTGGGATCAATCACCGCGGTCATCGGCCCCTCCGGCGCGGGGAAATCGACCCTGGCGGACCTTTTAATGGGGCTGACCGAGGCGCGCGAAGGACGGATTAAGATCGACGGCGTGCCGCTCACAGGGGGCACGCGCGTGGCGTGGCGGCGGCGGGTGGCCTATGTGCCGCAGGACCCGTTTCTATTCCACGATAGTTTGCGCGCCAATTTGCTTCTGGCGAAACCCGACGCGCGCGAGGAAGACCTTTGGCGCGCCCTGGACCGGGCGGCGGCGGGTTTCGTTCGCCAGCTTCCCGAGGGGCTCGAAACGCGGATGGGGGAGCGTGGCACGCGGTTGTCGGGCGGCGAGCGGCAGCGGATCGCCCTGGCGCGCGCCCTGTTGCAAGAACCCGATCTTCTGGTGATGGACGAGGCAACCAGCGCGCTCGACGATGACACCGAACAACAAATTCTGCACGCGCTGGCCCGCGCGCGCGGGCAGGTGACAATGCTGGTGATTGCGCATCGGTCGGCCTCGATTGCGCTGGCCGACCGTCAGATCATTCTTACGCCGCCCGAACCTCAATCATCTTCTGCGCCTCAAGATAGCTGAGGAATTCCAGCGTGTCGGCTTCGATCGTCTCAAGGGGGGTTTGATAGGCGCTGGCGAGGTCTGCGCAGAGATCGCGGACGCGAACGGGCTGCTTCAGCCGTTCCCAAACCGCGCGGCTGGTGGCGGTGAGGGCATAATATTGGCCGTTCTCGACGCTCATCAGCACGGTTTCGTCGCCCACATTGGCGTCGAGAATAGCGTCGTTCCGAACAATAATCGTCTCAAGGGCTACCATGCTTTCCTATACCTCTCTCTCATGCCTACCCTTTATATAAGGGTAGATGGGCGCTTGGGATTGTATAAACTGCGCGCGACTCGATAATTATACCGCAACCCTACGGGGTGGGGAAAGCTGACTGGAGCTTATGAGCGATTACCAACTTTTCGGCTGGCGCGTGCAGAGTGCTTTGCCGCTCCCCGAGCTTCTACCCTGGCAGGGGGAGGCGTGCGCGCCAGATCTCATCGTCGAGATGGGGGCGGTACCGCCGCTGGACCAATCCCTGCCGAGCTTTAGCCCCGCTATTCAAATCGGCGCGACGGGGGTGAGGGTCGCCATTCCGGCGGTCGCAACCTATTGGGTGGAAGCGGGACGGCGCGTTGTCATCGAGCCGGTTTTGCCAGAAGACGCGCCCGATGTTCGCGTGTTTCTGCTGGGAACGGTGCTGGCGATCCTCTGCTTTCAGCGCGGCTTGCTGCCGTTGCATGCCAGCGCGGTCGATATCGGCGGGCGGGTTCTGCTGCTGTCGGGCATCTCAGGGGCCGGGAAGTCTACCCTGGCCGCCGCTTTTTCCGCGCGGGGCTACCCGCTCCTAAGCGACGATCTCTGCGCGCTTGAGGTGCGGGAAGGCCAGCCTCTGAGGATTCTTCCTGCCTTTCCGCGCGTGAAACTGTGGCGCGATTCGGCGGAGCAGCTTCAAGTCGCGTTCGCTGGGTTGGAGCGCAGCCGCGAAGAATTGGAAAAATATCACGTTCCGCTGGCAGAAGCGCTGTTCCAATCCAATGCGCTGCCGCCTGCGCAAATCGTCTTGCTGCGGACCGAGCGCGCGCCGGAGCAGCACCTCCCGCGCCGTCTGGTTGGGGTGGAGGCGCTGCGGCGACATGATCTTGTTCACCGCTGGCGGTTAGGCGTGGCGCTGGGGTACCAAGCGTTGATCTTCAAAGCGATGGCGCGGTTGATCGAAGCGGCGCCGGTGATGGAAGTGGCCCGCAGCGAGGATCTGGCCGATCTTCCCGCGCTGGTCGATAGGGTCCGCGCCCTCGTGGAGGTTCCGCGCGGATGAGCGGGATTTATAGGCTCGCTTCATATCCGAAGTC
>NZ_JBILQX010000159.1:0-8250 GCF_044372965.1 Elstera sp.
ATGTCGCGCGACCGGGGCACAGCTTCGCAGGCGGTAGACCAAGGCTATGGCATCGTCTGTGACGAGGCGGGAAAAATCCTGCCCGATCTGATCGTGACGTCGGTGAATCAGGAGCATGGCGTCATCTCCCGCCGCTCCGGATCGAACCTTGCTTTGCCCGATCTGCCCATCGGTACGCGGCTGCGCATCCTGCCGAACCATGCCTGTGCGACCGGAGCGCAGCATGCCGCCTATCATCTTATCCCATCGGTCTCGGACGCGCCCATCGCCGAATGGCCGCGCTTTCGCGGTTGGTAAGGAGAGAGAGACATGATCCATATCACCGAAGAACAATCATCGGCCCTTGCCTCTCACGAATTGGCCTTTGAGGCCGTGAGGACGGCGCTGATCGCGGCAACGGTTTCGGATGCCACCAGCTTCCCTGTAGTCCTGGGACATGCGGGCGACAAGCAAAACCGCTTCACAATCAAATCGGCGAGTGATGCCTCGTTGACCGGCGTCAAGGTCGGGTCGTATTTCCCAACCAATGACGCGGCGGGCCTACCTCGGCATAGTTCGATCATCCTGCTCTTCGATCACACCAAAGGGCGGATCGGGGCCATCGTCGAGGGCGGGCGGTTGAACGCTTACCGCACAGCAGCAGCGGACGCTGTGGCGACGGATGTATTGGCCCGGCCCGAGGCAGGGGTCCTTGCCCTGTTTGGCACGGGGCATCAGGCCGGATACGAGGCGCAAGCCCTTGCGCGCATCCGACCGCTCAGCCGGATCTTGGTCGTCGGGCGCAGTGCGGAAAAGGCCGAGGCCTTTGTCGCCTATCTGCGTGCCCAAGGCCTTCCCGCCGAGCGTGCGGAGGCCGAGGCCGCCTGTCGCTCAGCAGACATTATCGTCACCGCAACCACGGCGAGAGTCCCGCTCTTCCAGGCCAACTGGGTTCTTCCAGGCACACATGTTTCGACAATGGGTTCGGATGCGACGGGAAAGCAGGAGGTGCCGCCGGATCTGCTGCGGGTGGCTCGGCTCTTCTGCGACCTGCCGGACCAGTCGCGGCGGATTGGCGAGTTCCAGCATGCCCCCGCCGATATGCCGATTACTGCCATCGGTGACGTGCTGGCGGGCCGGGCTGCGGGCCGCAGGAGGGCCGATGAGATCACGGTCTTCGATAGTTCGGGAATATCCCTCCAGGATCTCTACATCGCCGAAGCCGTGATTAAGCTTACGACGACGAATTCCGGTTCGGCGACAAAACGGTAGTCGGCGAGGGCACGCAGGCGGTGCTTTTACATCTTTTCAACTCGAGAGCGTCCGCCGCACGCAGTCTTTCCAGCCCGCATATTTATGGGCGCGCGTCTCCTCCGGCATTTGCGGGGTAAAGCGGCGGTCGAGCGCCCATTCGGCGGCAAACCCGTCGAGATCGGGGTAAAGGCCCGCTTGCCGCCCAGCGAGATAGGCCGCGCCGAGGGCGGTGGTTTCCAGAATAACGGGCCGGTCGACCGGGGCGGCCAACAGATCGGCGAGGAATTGCAAGGTCCAATCGCTCGCCACCATACCGCCATCGACGCGCAGCACCGTCTCCCCCCCCTGCGCATCGGCCCAATCGCCGCGCATGGCTTCGAGAAGATCGCGGGTTTGATAGGCGACGGCTTCCAGCGCCGCCCGCGCCAGTTCCGCCCGCCCGGTGCCGCGCGTGAGACCATAGATCGCGCCGCGTGCATTGCTATCCCAATAGGGCGCGCCGAGCCCAACGAAAGCAGGGACCAGATACACGTCTTCCTCGTCGGACGCGGTGGCGGCAAGCGCGCCGGTTTCAGACGCCGAGGCGATGATCTGCAACCCGTCGCGCAGCCATTGCACGGCGGCGCCTGCGATGAAGATCGAGCCTTCCAGCGCGTAGGTGCGTTTGCCGCCCAACTGATAGGCAATCGTCGTCAGCAGCCGATTGCGCGAGATTACGCCCTGGTCGCCGGTATTCAGCAGGGCAAAGCAGCCGGTGCCATAGGTAGATTTCAGCATGCCGGGCTTGAAGCAGGCTTGCCCGACCAGCGCCGCCTGCTGGTCGCCCGCGATGCCCAGCACGGGAATGGCTACCCCGAACAGGCTGGGGTCGGTCATGCCGAAGGGGGCGGCGGAATCCTTCACCTCGGGTAAGCCGCTGCGCGGCACCTGGAAGAGTTTCAAAAGCTCCTCGGACCAGTCGCCGGTATGGATATTCAGCAGATTGGTGCGCGAGGCGTTGGTCGCGTCGGTCGCATGGACGCGCCCGCCGGTGAGCCGCCAGAGGAGGAATGAATCGACCGTGCCGAAGGCCAGTTTTCCGGCCTCAGCATCGGCGCGCGCGCCGGGAACATGATCGAGAATCCAGGCGATTTTGGTCGCGGAAAAATAGGAATCGATGCGCAGGCCTGTGCGCGCCTGCACTTCCACCGTATGCCCGTCGCGCGTGAGCTGGGCGCAGAGATCGGCAGTGCGGCGATCCTGCCAAACAATCGCGTTATAGGTGGCTTTGCCGCTCGCCCGATCCCAAACCACGGTGGTTTCGCGCTGATTGGTAATGCCGATCCCAGCGACCTGGGCGGCCTCGACGCCCGCTTTCGCTAAGCAGGCTTTGCAGGTGGCGACCACGCTTTGCCAAATCGCTTCGGGGTCATGCTCCACCCAACCGGAGGCCGGGAAAATCTGGGGGAACTCTTGTTGGGCGGACGCGACGCTGCGCCCCTGGGCATCAAACAGAATCGCCCGGCTGGACGTGGTGCCTTGATCGATTGCCAGAATATAGGTTTGCACGCCTGCCCCCATGATGTCCTCCCAGAACCCGCGCCCCGGTTTCGAGTGTCGCGGGGAGAGAATTTATCGCTAAAAGCCTGTAAGGCCAGCGGAATTTCTAGAGCATCGTGCGTTAAACTAGACGCACGATGCTCTATGTAAATTTTTGGCCCTCGCCGGGCGGGCGCATCTGCGCCCTTGGCCGCCGCCGCAATGGCGGCTTTTAGAGCTGCGTCCGATTTAACGCACGCAGCTCTAACCCCGCAGCAAATGGCTCAGCGCGGGCAGCGCGAGCGACGCGCCGGAGAGAAACAGCAGGCCGAACACGCCGCGCCGAAACACTTGCGGCGAGACCGGCGGCGGGAAGCGGCGCGCCAGGGCCGTCGATGCAATGACGACGGGAATCGCCAGCAGGCACGGCCAATAGGCGGCACTGGGGATATTCCCCGTGACCACGACCAAACCCAGGCGCAGCATCGCGTTGAGCCCGAAGACCGCGACCAAAGTTTCCCGAATAACCGGGATCGGCAGCGGCTGGCGGTAGAAGTGATAGACCAGCGGCGGGCCTGCGGTGGAAAACATCCCGCCCATCAGCCCCGAAAGGGCACCGACCAGAACCGTCTTGAGCGGCCCGGCCAGGGCTTGCGGTCCTTTCGGCGGCAAGGCCAGTTGAATGCTGGAGAGAATCGTCACGCCACCGAGTAGCAGTTTCAGCGCCTGAACGCGGGTATCGGCCAGCCATTCTAGCAGCAGATAACCAATCGCCAAGGCGGGGAGCGAGCTGAGGACGACGATAATCCAAGGCCGTTTTGCCACATGCTTCCAGCCGCCGGTGGTGAGCATTTGGCTGGCGTTGGTGAACGTCAGCAGGCCAACAAAAACCGCCGCTTCCGGTAAAGGCAATACGCCAATCAAAGCGACGCCCGCCATCGTCACGAGACCGAAGGCAAAGCCGGTAACGGTTTGCAAATAGGCGGCGGCGGCGGTTATCAGCAGAAAAGCGGCAAGTTCTAACCCGCTCATACCAGCGCCGTTAGCCCCCGGAACAGGGCCGCATGGGCACTATCGCGGCGATAGAAAATCGCGGGCTCGCCCAAGGGGGCGGGAACGGTGATCTCGGTCGCGCCGGTATAGGTCGCGCCGCTCCAGACATGCACCCAGTCGGCCCCTTTAGGCAAATGAACGGTCCGGCTTTCCTCGCCCGCTTGCCAGACCGGTGCGACGAGCAAATCGGGGCCGTAGAGGTAACAATCCTGAATGCTGTAGCACGCCGCATCGTCCTCGAAATGCAAAAACAGCGGGCGCTGCACCGGCAGGCCGGTTGCAACCGCTTCGGCGACCAAACTTTTCAAATAGGGCACCAGATGCACCCACAGTTTCACCATACGGGCGAAATGGGCGAGCACCTGCGGGTCTTCGTCCAGTTGTAGGTTTTCGCGCGGACGGTTCCCTTCATGGGTGCGCATGACCGGAGTGAAGGCCGCCATTTCCGCCCAACGCATCAGCAATTCCGCCGTGCGGACATTGCCGAATAGGCTCGTATAACCGCCGATGTCGCTATGGTGATAGGCATTGCCTAGGAGGCCAGAGGAGAGCGCACCGCTCATCACCGTCACAAGCCCATCGTGGCGGGAGAAATCGACCGACTGATCCCCCGCCCACAGCAGCGGGCAGTGCGCCTGCACCCCCGTAAACCCGGCGCGCATGAAGAACAAAGCCTCGCCGGTCTGGCCGCGTTTGGCGACGGCGCGGGCGTTCACTTGTGCCCAGAGGGTGGGCCAAGCGTTATGCATCAGTGTCGCGGGAACGGCATTGGCGAGATGCACGTCGATGGGCAGATATTCGCCAAAATCGGCCATCCAGCCCGATAGGCCAAAATCGAGCATATTTTGCCCGATCACCTTTTCTTCGAACCACGCACAGGCGGCGGGATTGGTGAAATCGACAACGCCGCAGTCGAACTCGCCGAAATCGACGAGGGCGGTTTTACCGCTGGCGTCTTTAGCGAAATAGCCCTGCGCCTCGGCCTCTTCGAACAGAATGCCGTCGTTGCACAGGTAGGGGTTCACATAGCCCATAAAGCGGATGCCCTCGGCCTTCAGCGCCGCGATTTTCGCTTTGAGGTTGGGGTAATGCTGCTCGTTCGCCCGCCAATCCCAAAACAGGCGTTTGCCGAAGGAGGTTTCGCGCAACCCCACCCAATCCTCGCACCAAAGCGCCGAAACCGGCACTCCCGCCGCGCGGATGTTCTCCAGCCGGGCAAAGGAATTGTCGCCATCCTTGAGGCCGATGATGGCACCGCTATAGACCCATTCCGGCAGGGGCGGCTGCCGTCCGAAGCGGTCGGAAAGCTGGGTGACGATTCCGGTGAAGCGATCCGCCGCGAAAAGCTCGATGCGCGCGGGCACGGCCCAGGCTTCAAGCTCGTGGTAGTCGGGATGGCGGAAATCGAAGGCGGAATAGGCTGTGGTTTCCAAATGCAGCGCGTATTTGCGCGAGGAAACATAGGTTGGCTGCGGGTAGTTGGTATTCCAATAATCCCCGCCCGCCTTGCCCATTGCATCGGCCTTAAAGGTGATTTCGCTGCTTTTGTCGCGCCCAACGCCAGGCTCCGAGGTCCAGAGCGGAAAGTGGCGGCCCTTGAGGTCGAAATACGACATTTGCTCGCCGCCGCCCCACACATGCTCGCCCGGCTCGGCGAGGATGCGCAGCCAAAAGCGGTTGAGGCTGGGATCGTTGATCGTCGGCACAATCTGATTGCCGATGATCGTCAGCGTTGCAACCGGGGGAACGCCTTCGGCAACAGCAAAGGTAATCCGCCAGCCTATGCCCTCTTCGGCCACCGTCGCGTGCGCAAGCGGCAGGCGGGCGCTGAGCGTATCTTCGATCTCGAAATTGCCCCGATACATGTCCATCCGCGCGTCGCCCCGCCCGACGAAAAGGCAGGGGGTGGCGCTGCTGTGCCGCAGAAGGGGCCTGCCGCCGAAGCTCAGATCGAACCCGGTCGGCGTTACGAGGATACGCATGGAAAAGTCTCTCTAATTCTGAGTGAGGCCCGCATCGACAATAAAATTCGCGCCCGTACAGCCGCCGCTTTCGTCCGAGGCCAAAAACAGCGCCATGCGGGCGATATGCGTGGCATCGAGCCGGAATTTCAACGCCTGCTGATCGATGAAGCGTTGGTTCGACTCGGGCGTCAGCCACAGGGCCTTTTGCCGTTCGGTGAGAATTGCGCCTGGCACGATGCAGTTGACGCGAATTCCGTCCGGCCCCAATTCCCGCGCCAGCGTGCGGTTGAGCCCGTTGATCGCGGCTTTGCTGGTGGTATAGGCGACCATCCCCGGCATGCCGCGCATCCAGGAGATCGAACCGAGCAGGATCACCACGCCGCTGCCGCGCGCTTTCATACCGGGCGTGGCGGCTTGGGTCGCGAAAAACTGGTGGTCGAGGTTGAAGGACAGCATGCGCCGCCACGCCTCGGGCTCGACCTCGGCCATCACCTGCCGGTCGTCCTTCCCGGCGTTGTTGATGAGCACGTCAATCCCGCCCAACAGGGTTTCGACCTGAGCCACTGCGGCGCGTAGCGCGGCAATATCGGTGAGGTCGCAAGCCACGAAGCGCGCGCCGGTTTCGGCGGCGAGTGCTTCGCCTGCGGTCGCGTTAATATCGAGAAACGCCACCGTCGCACCCTGGGAGACGAACGCCCGCACCATTTCTTCGCCAATGCCCGATGCGCCGCCGGTAATCAGCACGCGGCGGTTTTGCAGCGACCGGTAGGAAACCGAACCGTAGGTCATCATCCGCTCCTAATAGACCGATGCGATAGGGCCGGCGGGGGCAGGGGCCGCGCCGCGCAGGCCGCCGAGCCATTCCACCGCGCGCCCGGTCATCATGCCGAGGTCTGAGGCGATGGCCGCGTAATTATAGCCGTACCCGAGAAAACGCTGAACCATTTCGGGGGTGGGGCCGACAATGCCGATGGGTTTTCCGGCTACCTTCGACGCCCGCGCCGCCGACGCAATCAGCGCTTGAACATCGTCATGGCCGATGTTGCCGATAAACCCCATCGCCGCCGATAAATCGCCAGGGCCGACGAAGAGGGCATCGACCCCCGGCACTGCCGCAATTTCCGGCAAGCGCAGGATGGCCTCCGGGGTTTCCAACTGCACGATCACGCAGGCCGCCTCATTGGCGGTTTTCAGATAGTTCGGGATTTGCCCGTAGGCGGAGCCGCGATGCACGGCGGCGACCCCGCGCACGCCCTCGGGTGGGTAGCGCGTGTAGGAAACGGCGGCGCGCGCTTCTTCGGCGGTTTGGATGAAGGGGAACATCAAGGTCCGCCCGCCCGCATCCATCACCCGCTTGACCAGCACCATATCATTCCAGGGAAGGCGAATGACGGGCTCGGCGGGCGTACAGCCGACGGCGCGCAGAATATGCGCCATATCGCTGACCTCAATCGGCACATGTTCCATATCAACAACAAGAAAATTGAAGCCGACATGGCCCATCGCCTCGGCGGTCGAAGGCGCTGCCGTCATCAGCCACGTGCCAAGCGGCGCGGATTGGGGCGGCGTTTGCAGCCAGGATTTGAAGCGATTCTGAAGCGCGGGCATCGGCCTATCCCTAGAAAATCACCGGGTCGGGCACTTTGGCCGTCCCCGAGAGGAAATCGAAATCGCAGCCCTCATGGGCCTGAGACACATGACGCTGATAAAGCGCAGCAAACGAGCGCTCATATTGATAGGCTTTCGGCAGCCAGGCGGCTTTGCGCCGGGCGATTTCAGCCGCATCGACCAGCATATCGAGCGTGCCGGCAAGCACATCCAGCTTCACCAGATCGCCCGTTTGCAGCAAAGCCAGCGGCCCGCCCACGGCGGCTTCCGGCGAGATATGCAGAATGCAGGTGCCGTAATGGGTGCCGCTCATGCGCCCATCGCACAGGCGCACCATATCGCGCACGCCGAGCTTCAGCAGCTTTTTCGGGATCGGCAGATTGCCCCATTCCGGCATGCCCGGCGCGCCCACGGGCCCGGCGTTGCGCAAGACCAGAATGTGATTTTCGGTCACGTCCAAATCGGGATCGTCCAACACCCGGTTCATCTCGCCAGGATCGTCGAATACCAGGGCGGGGCCGGTATGCTGCAAGAATTTCGGGTTCGCGGCAGAGGATTTCATTACCGCGCCATTCGGAGCCAGATTGCCTTTTAAGAGCGCCAGAGTGCGGCCTTTTTCAAGGGAGACGACGGGGTTATCGAACCCGCGAATGACATCATCATTCCAGCACGGCGCGTCTTTGAGACTATCGCCCAAACTGCCGCCGGTGACGGTGCGCGCCGACAAATCGAGATGATCGGCGACTTTCGCCAAGAGCGCCGAGAGCCCGCCCGCGAAGTAGAAATCCTCCATCAGGTAGGTGCCGGAGGGGAACAAGTTGGCCAGAACCGGAATCCGGCCCGCCATCGCGTCCATATCCTCCAGCGTCAGGCT
>NZ_JBILQX010000160.1:0-8247 GCF_044372965.1 Elstera sp.
CACGCGGCAAAAGATCGATGACGGAGCTGCCCTCGATCACCAGCGCGTGATCGTCTAAGAAACGCTCGCCCGTGAATAGGCGCGGCCCCGTTAGCGCGTAGATCGTCATTACAGGGTCTCCGTCACCTTTTTCAGGCGGCTGGGGCGGTCGGGGTCTTGCCCGCGCGCCCGTGCCACCTGTTCGGCCAGGGCGTAGAAGGAGAGGGACATGACCAGCGGGTCAAGCAGTGGGTGGCCACTGGGCGTAACCTGTAACCGTCCCGGCGTCGGTGTGCCGGTTTCGGCCACGAAAACTTTTGCGGCCATCCCCTGCAAGCGCGCCACCGCCTCGCCCATCGCGCCATAAGCGGCATCTTGCGGGCGGAAGGCGATGACGGGAAAGCCGCGTTCCACCAGTTGCAGCGGTCCGTGCATCACTTCCGCCCCGCTGAAGGCTTCCGCGTGCAGCATGGCGGTTTCCTTCAGTTTCAGCGCTGCTTCCGCCGCAATGGGGAGCGCCGGGCCGCGCCCGATGACATAGGCGGAACTGGCTGCCGTTAGCACGGGGAGCGCTTCGGACCAATCGGCGGTGAGAGCGGTTTGCAGCGCTTCGGGCAAGGCGCGTGTCGCACGGATCAAACTTTCATCGCCGCGCCATTCCGCCACCAGCGCCGCCAGAATCGCGGCGGACGACAGGAAGGTTTTCGTGGCGGCAACGCTGCGCTCTTCGCCCGCGTGCAGGGGCAAAACTGCGTCGGCCCCGGCGGCCAGCGGCGAGTCGGTATGATTAACGATGGCAATTGCGAAAGCCCCCGCCGCGCGGCAAGCAGCTTGCAAGCTAACGATATCGGGGCTTTTGCCCGACTGCGAGACCGACACGATGGTCGCGCCCTGCAACCGCAAGGGCGCATCATAGAGCGAGGCGACGGAGGGGCCGATGGAGGCCACCGGCACCCCCATCAGAATCTCGGTGAGATATTTGAAATAGGCGGCGGCATTATCCGACGAGCCGCGCGCGCAGGTGACGATGACGTTCGGGTTGCGCGCGCCGAGCTTGCGGGCGGTTTCGCGCAGCACGGGCAGGTCGCGGTCAAAAAATCGGGCGATGGCCTCGGGGGCTTCGCGGATTTCGTCGGCCATGGCGGTGGTGCTGGGGGGAAGGAGGGTCATTCGCGCCTCAGGTTCAGTTCCGCGACGAAGTCATAGGCATCGCCGCGATAGAAGGATTGGGTGAATTCAACGGGGGTGCCGTTTTCAAGGTACGACAAACGGTCGATAGCGAGCGCCGCAGCCCCGGACGCGACTTCCAACATTGCCGCGTCCTCGGCATTGAGGTTCGCCGCGTGCAGCCGTTGCAGCGCGCGTACCGGCAGGCAACCGCGCGCTTCGAGCACATCATAGAGCGACGCGCCGACACTCTCGGGATCGGGCAAAAACCGCGTCGGCACCGTTGCGCATTCGATGGCCATTGGCACCTTATTGGCAAAGCGCAGGCGCCGCAGCCGCGCTACCGTATCGCTGGGCGAGAGCGAGAGGCGCATTGCTTCCTGCGGCGAGGCGAGGCTAACGGTGCGCCCCAGCCACACAACGGAAGCTTCCAGCCCGCGCAGGCGCATATCTTCGGTGAAGGAGGTGAGGCGGGAGAGCGGTTGTTCCACCCGCTGCGGGGGCACGGCGACGAAGGTGCCCGACCCTTGCCGCTGGGTCAGCAAGCCTTGCTCCACCAGTCCCGAAATGGCTTTGCGGACGGTCACGCGAGAAACGTTAAAGGACTCGGCAATATCGCGCTCGCCGGGCAGGGCTTCCAGTGGCTTCAGCTTGCCCGCTTCGATGGCGGTTTTGATCTGCTCCTGAAGGCGCAAATACAGTGGCGTCGGGTCGTAGGGGGGAAGGTCCAGGCTTCCCAGAATGTCGGCGACGTGGCTCATGCGGTCCCTTTCCGGCGGGCAAAGGCCAGCGCGCCATCCATTGCGTCGCCGCGCGCCTCGACCAGAATGGCCTGAATCTCGGGCGGCAAGAGCGGCTGAAAGATCGGCGCGAGGCCGCCCATCAGGGCAATGCGGTCGGCCCCAAACTGGATAAGGCGGCGCATCATGGCGCTGATGGCATTGATGCTCTGCGCGAGCAAGGTTTGCGCGACCGGATCGCCCTTCCCGAAATGTTCAATCACGAGCGGGGCAAAGGAGCCGTAATCGCTGGGCGTCGCGGTCTTGCCCCAAACGGCGGCATCGGGTGGGCCTCCGGCGAAGCGCGCGAGGATGGCGTCGGTCAGGCCGCTGGCGGGGCCGAGATCGTCGAACGCCAGCAGCGCGGCGCGGAGGGCGGCCAGACCGAGTTGCGCGCCGGAGCCGCCGTCCGACAGTTCGAACCCCCAGCCGCCGACCGTTTTCATTGTGCCATTGACCAGGGCCAACCCCTGGGAGCCCGTGCCAACGATCAGAATGCCGCCATCGTTTCCGCCGTGCGCCCCAAGGCAGGCGACCACGGCGTCGGAGGTCACGTCAATATTGGCAAACGGGAAAGGTTGACGGCGCAGGGCGTCGGCCAGGGCGGTGACATTGCCGCCCGCAAGGCCGAACCCGCCGACAATATCGCCCAGCCGGCTTTCCGGCAGACCGGCGGCGGCGAGGGCTTCGCGCGTTGCCGCCAGGATCGAGTCGGCTGCCAGCGCGATGCCCATGTTCAGATTGGACGAGCCCGACCGGCCCTCGCCTAAGCGATTGCCGTTCGCATCGGTCAGCCTAGCCCGGCTGGTCGTGCCGCCGCCGTCCACGCCTAAAAACAATCTCTCAGCCATCGCTGCCTCCTGCCCAATCTAATACCACTGAAAACCAATTTGTAAACCCTAAGCGTAATTTTCGTCATAAAACGCTGATTTCACGCGATTTTCAGATTGAATCAAAAACAGCGTTGACGAGAGGTTTTATATTGGTATTGTTTTGTATCACTGCGTTCACACCCGAACTGGCGTTGAGCATATGAACCTTCCCACGACCGAAGCGACCCAAGAAACCTACCGGGGGATCGACCGTTGGCCGAGCGCGCAGATTCTGTCGGCGATTGTCGCGGCGCAGGTTCAGGCAGTCGCGGCGGTTGAGGCCGCCGTTCCCGTGCTGGCGCTGGCGGGCGATGCGGTGGCCGAGCGTATGCGGCGCGGCGGGCGGCTCATTTATGCGGGCGCGGGATCGTCTGGTCTGATGGCCCAGGTGGATGCGCTTGAGTTGCCGGGAACTTACGGAATTTCAGCGGATCGGGTGCCGGTTCTGCTTGCCGGGGGCGATGCGGCCTTGCTCGAAATTCCTTCTGAGGCGGAAGACGATGGGGAGGCGGCCACGGCGGCGGTTATAGGATTAGCGGTCGGCCCGTTGGATACGCTCATCGCGCTGTCGGCCAGCGGGCGCACCCCTTATGCGGTGGCGGCGCTGACGGCGGCCAAAGCACGCGGCGCGCTGACGATTGGCGTTGCTTGCAATGGGCAGACACCTCTGCTGGAGGCCGCCGATCATGCCGTTCTGTTGGCGACGCCGCCGGAAGTGGTGGCCGGATCGACGCGGATGAATGCTGGAACCGCACAGAAATGCGCCCTCAATATGCTTTCGACGCTGATTGGTATTCGGTTGGGCCACGTTTATGACGGGCTGATGGTCAATCTTCAGGCCGATAATCTGAAGCTGAAGGGCCGGGCCGTGCGCATCGTTGCGCAAGCCTGTGCCATTGACGAGGCCCGCGCTGGCGATCTGCTGGCGCGCGCCGAGGGCGAGATTAAAACCGCAATTGTGCTGAATGGCCTTGCCGATGGGACGCCCGCCGACGCGCGGGCGCGGCTGGCACAGCATGCGGGCGATATTCGGGCGGCTTTGGCACGCTAAGCCGCTCCAATCAAGTGTCGATAGGCGGGGCTCCGTCTGTAACGGCGCGGTAAAAACCGGCGGATGTTAGTCCGCAATCCACGAACAGGAGAGCATGATGGTGAAGACGAGTATTCGGACGTTGGCCTTAGCCTCGGTCAGCTTCGCAATTCTGGCGGGCGGCTCGGCCATGGCCGCCGATACGACACTGGTGATCGAAAGCTGGCGCACGGACGATCTGCCGATTTGGCAGGATAAGATCATCCCTGCTTTCGAGAAAAACCATCCGGGGATCAAGCTCAAGTTCGCGCCGACCCCGCCGACCGAGTATAATGCGGCGCTAAACTCCAAACTCGATGCAGGCACTGCGGGCGATATTGTCGCGTGCCGCCCCTTCGATGCGTCGCTGACCCTGTTTGAAAAGGGCAAAATTGCCTCGGTCAATGATGTGCCCGGCGTCGATAAATTCAGCCCGGTGGCGAAATCCGGCTGGTCGACCGACGACGGCAAGACCACCTTCTGCGTGCCGGTCGCCTCGGTCATTCACGGCTTTATCTATAACAAGGATGCTTTCCAGAAGCTGGGCGTTAAGGCCCCGACGACGGAAGCCGAATTCTACGCTCTGCTTGAGAAAATCAAGAAGGACGGCACCTATGTTCCGCTCGCGATGGGCACCAAGGAACAGTGGGAAGCCGCGACCATGGGCTATCAGAATATCGGGCCCAACTATTGGAAGGGCGAAGAAGGCCGCCTTGCGCTCATCAAAGGCACCCAAAAGCTGACCGATGCCGCCTGGGTGGAGCCCTATAAGGAGTTGGCGAAATGGGCCCCCTATATGGGTGATGGGTATAAAGCCCAAACCTATGCCGATAGCCAAAACCTCTTCACGCTGGGCCGCGCGGCCATCTACCCGGCGGGTTCGTGGGAAATCGCGGGCTTCAATACGCAAGCCAGCTTCAAAATGGGTGCCTTCATGCCGCCGGTTAAGAAGGTCGGCGACACCTGCTATATCTCGGATCATGTCGATATCGCGCTGGGCATGAACGCCAAGTCGAAGAATGCCGATGCGGCCAAGAAGTTCCTGGCTTGGGTTGCCTCGCCCGAGTTCGGCTCGATCTACGCCAATGCGCTGCCCGGCTTCTTCAGCCTACAACCGGCCGCCGTCGAGCTGACCGATCCACTGGCGAATGAGTTCCTGTTTGCCCGCCAGACCTGTAAATCGACGATCCGCTCGACCTATCAAATCCTGTCGCGCGGCACGCCGAACCTCGAAAATGAAACCTGGGGCGCGTCCACCAATGTGCTGAACGGCACCGAAACGCCGGACGCGGCGAGTAAGCGCCTGCAAGACGGTCTTGCAAGCTGGTACAAGCCCAAAAATTAAGCCAGCCTTTTGGAAGCCCGGCGGTCGTGACCCTGCCGCCGGGCTTTCCTCTTCCCCGGAGCCCCCGCGATGACGCTCGACTCGCCCGAAGCGCGGCCCCGCCGCTGGCATATTGCCGTCTTTTTGGCCCCCGCCGTGTTGGTCTATACCGCCCTGATGATCGTGCCCTTGGCCGATACGCTGCGCTTGTCGCTGTTTACACCGCAAGGCGGGGGAACGGTTTTCGCGGGGCTGGATAATTTCGTGCGCCTGTTTACCGATCCGCGCTGGTCGGTGAGCTTTTGGAATGCGCTCTATAATAATGTGATCTTCTTCTTGATCCATATGGCGATCCAGAACCCGATCGGGATAGCGCTGGCGGCGATGCTGTCGGTGCCGAAACTGGCGGGGCGGGCCTTTTATCGCACGGCGTTTTTTATGCCGACGATGCTGTCGTTCGTGATCGTCGGCTTCATTTGGAAACTTATCCTCAGCCCGCTTTGGGGCGTTGCGCCGAATTTGATGGGCTCGGTCGGCTTGAAATCCTTGTTCGGCCCGTGGCTCGGCCTCGAATCGTCTGCGCTGATTGCGGTCGCGTTGATCTCCGTATGGCAGTTCGTCGGTATTCCGATGATGCTGATTTACGCGGCGCTGCTCTCCATCCCGAACGAGGTGATTGAGGCCGCAGAATTGGATGGGATTACGGGCGCGTCGCAGTTCTGGAAAATCAAACTGCCGCTGATTCTGCCCACCTTGGGGATCGTGTCGATCCTAACCTTTGTAGGGAATTTCAACGCCTTCGATCTGGTCTATACGGTGCAAGGCGCGCTGGCGGGGCCGAATTTCTCCACCGATCTGCTTGGCACTTACCTGTATCGCACCTTCTTCGGCTTTCAGTTGCAGTTGGGCGATCAGGCGATGGGGGCGACGATTGCAGCGATGATGTTCTTCATCATTCTGGCGGGCGTCATGCTGTATCTCTTCGTCATTCAGCGCCGCATGCGCCGCTATCAATTCTAGGGGGTTCGGATGAACAAAGCCCGCTCGTCGCCCGTAACCCTCGTGCTGATGCATCTGGCGTTGGGCCTCTACACCCTGATCTGCCTCGCCCCGGTGGTGCTTGTGATAATGAACTCGATGAAGTCGCGTTCGGCCATTTTCGCGTCGCCGATGGCCCTGCCGACGCCGAAGACCTTTGATCTCATCGGTTTTACCACGGTGCTGAGCAAAGGCGATTTCGTCGGTTATTTCGGCAATAGTCTCATTATCACCTGCGGCGCGCTGTTCTGCGTTCTGCTATTCGGCGCGATGGCGGCCTTTGCCTTGTCCGAATATAAGTTTCGCGGCAATACCTTGTTGGGCCTGTATCTGGCGCTGGGGATCATGATTCCCATTCGTCTTGGCACCATCGGCATTCTCAATATTATGGTCGCAACCGATCTGGTGAACACGCACCTTGGCTTGATCCTGGTCTATACGGCGCAGGGGCTGCCGCTAGCGATTTTCATTCTGTCGGAATTCATGCGCCAAGTGTCGGATGATCTCAAAAGCGCCGCGCGGATCGACGGGCTGTCGGAATATGCGATCTTCTTCAAGCTCGTGCTGCCGCTGATTCGGCCCGCGATTGCCACCGTGGCCGTGTTTTCGATGATCCCGATTTGGAACGACCTCTGGTTTCCGCTCATCCTGGCGCCGGGCGAGAGCACGAAAACCGTCACCTTGGGCGCGCAAGCCTTCATCGGCCAATATGTGACCAATTGGAATGCGGTTCTGGCGGCGCTGACCTTGGCGATTGTGCCGGTGCTGGTACTTTACCTGGCCTTTTCCCGTCAACTCATTCGCGGCATTACCGCCGGAGCCGTGAAATGACGAAGCTTCGCACCCTCGTGATCGGCCTCGGGCAAATGGGCCTGAGCCATGCCCAAGCCTACCATGCCAACCCCGGTTTCGAGATTGTCGGGCTGGTGAACCGTTCGCCGGTGCAACTGCCGGAGGCGCTGTCGGGCTACCCGCTGTTGACCGATCTCGACGCCGGTTTCGCACTGAAACCCGATCTTGTCTCGATCAACACCTATACCGATACCCATGTCGATCTTGCCATTCGGGCGCTGGAGGCGGGGGCGCATGTCTTCGTCGAAAAACCCTTGGCGACGACTGTCGAGGACGCGCGCCGGGTGGTCGAAACCGCGAAGCGCACGGGCCGCAAGCTGGTGATCGGTTATATTCTGCGCCATCATCCGTCGTGGATCGAGTTCATCCGGCAGGCGCGCGAATTGGGGCCGCCCTATGTGATGCGCATGAACCTCAATCAGCAATCCTCCGGTCCGGCCTGGGAGATTCATAAGCGGCTGATGAAATCGACCTCGCCGCTGGTCGATTGCGGTGTGCATTATCTGGATGTGATGTGCCAGATCACCGACGCCGCCCCCGTGCAGGTACGCGGCATGGGCGTACGGCTCTCGTCTGAAATCGCCGAGGATCAGATGAATTTCGGCCATTTGCAGGTGATCTTCGCCGATGGGTCCGTGGGCTGGTACGAGGCCGGGTGGGGGCCGATGATCTCGGAAACCGCCTTTTTCGTGAAGGATGTGATGAGCCCGAACGGCTCGGTCTCTATCGTCATGGCCGAGGGTGCAAAATCGGCCGATGTGGAGACCCATACGAAAACCGCGACCATTCGCGTGCATCACGCCGCGCTGGATACCGAGGGCCGGTTCGAAAAACCCGATACGGTGCTGTCGATGGCTGACGAGCCGGGGCATCAAGCCCTGTGCGACCGGGAACAGGCGTTTGTGCTGAAAGCCATTACCGAAAATCTCGATCTCAGCCGCCACATGCAGGATGCGATTACCTCGCTCACCGTGGTGCTGGCCGCCGACCGCTCGATGCGCGACGGTCGCGCCATTGATCTTTAGCCCTTTTATTGAACGGAGACGCGCGTTATGGGGTCGCTGGTCCTAGAAAAAATCAAAAAATCCTTCGGGTCCGTCGACGTCATCAAAGGGGTTGATCTGACCGTTCAGGATGGCGAGTTCGTCGTCTTCGTCGGCCCGTCGG
>NZ_JBILQX010000021.1:0-33234 GCF_044372965.1 Elstera sp.
GCAACGCCGATTGCCCGGATGATCGACCGGCGCAACCAGCCCTTCACCTTTACGCTGCTCGGCCTTTTGGGCTCAGCGCTCGCGATGGCGATGATCCCGATCGGTGGGGGTGGGCTCGCCGTCGCCGTGGCCGCCGTCGCAACGCTCGGGCTCGCGCAAGCTTTGGGCATGGCCCCGCAGGTGACGCTGCTGTTCCGCGCGACCGAACGGGAAATGGCGCAGGCGGGGCGTGCCCGGCTGCTGGGCCTGTTTCGCGTTGGCGAGCGCCTTGGCCTGTTCCTTGGGCCGGTCCTCGCGGGCGCGGCCTTGCCGCTGGCGGGATATGCCGGAACGCTGGAAGCGCTCACCCTTTTTGCCCTCCTCGCCGCAGGGGGGTTTGCCGCGGCTTTTGCCACCGCCCGCCGTCCCGCGTCCTCGCCCGTCTGATTCGGAGGCTAGCCTATGTCCGTCGACCTTTCGCCCGCAATCCCCGGCTCCACGCTGTTTTCCTGGGGCGATGCGATGACCTGGGAAGAATATGAACTGCTGGTATAGCGCACGCTGACGCCCTTCGACGGGCGCTACGAGCTGCGCAGTTTTGCCTACCGGCATCCCGTGCGCCTGCAAGAGCATTGGCCCGCCCATCAGCGAAAAGAAACCAGCGTTCAACTCGCCTATACCCAATGGGGCGACCCGGATGCGCCGTTGCTGATATGCCTCGGCGGCATCGCCAATACGGCCCGACGGTGGGATTATCTCGCGCTCGATCTGTCCGATCAGTTCAACGTTATCTGCTTCGATTGGCCGGGGCGCGGTATGAGCGGCTGGCTGGCGAAGGAGGGCGATTACACCCTCGACACCAATGTGGAAACCCTCGCGCAACTGCTCGATCACCTCGACCAGCCCTCGGCCAGTATTATCGGCTCGTCGTTGGGCGGGAGCACCGCCATGGCGTTTGCCGCGCGCCATCCGGGGCGGGTGAAAAAGCTCGTGCTGAACGATATCGGCCCCTATATGCCCGCCGAACGGCGGCAACGGCGGGCGCAGGCCGTGGCGCACCATTATATTTTCAAACGCCCGTCCGACCTGTTTCGGCGGCTCGGGGCGTCCGCCAAAAACGACGGCCCCGTGACCGAAGACGAATTGTTGCACAATACCTATTTCCAAACCCAATGGTCGGCGGAGCACGGGGGCCGCGTTTATCGGCACGATCCGCGCGCCCTGCAAGCCTATGCCGCCGATGCGATCGGCAGTATCGATCAATGGGACGATTGGCGGACCCTCGACCTGCCCATCCTCGTCATCCACGGGCTCTTGTCCGACGCGCTGCTGCTCGAAACCGTTCAGCAGATGCTGGAAAAGCCGGGTGTCGCCGCCATGCATGTGCCCGAAACCGGCCATACGCCTGCGCTGAGCGACGCCTATCAGATCCACTTCGTGCGCTCATGGCTGCTAGGACACGGGCCAGCCGCGCCCTTCACCTGCCTGTTGCCGCCCGCAACGCCCCGGCATTTGTTCACCTCGGCAAAGCCGGCGGCGTAACGCGGCATGGCCCAGCCCCTTTCTATCCGCGACTGCCTGCGCGTGCTGTTCGAAGAACGCGCCCGAACTGAGGGCGATCTAACGTTGACCTTAGGCGATTTGCCGATGCATTCCGCCCATGTCTCGCGCCGAGCAACGGGGCAAGACCTGAGCCGCCTTTTCGCCGAAACCCCGGATCTGCCAGGGGTGATTGTTCAGGATGATAAGAAAACCTTAGGGCTGATCACCCGCCACCGATTTTTAGAGAATCTGTCGAAGCCTCTGGGGCGCGACGTTTATCTCAGCCGGTCGATCATGGTGATGCGTGAAGACCTCGCCCCAACGCCCCTAACGCTGGCCGCGAGCAATTCCATCGAAGACGCGGCCCAGCGCGCCTTGGAGCGCGGGGCGGAGCAAATCTACGATCCGATTCTGGTGCTGCGCGCCGATGGCCGGGGCGCAATTCTGGATACGCCGATCTTAATGATGGCGCTGGCTGATATGCAGCGCCTCGCCAGCCGTCACAATCGCGCCCTGCTGAAGGTTTCCCAGGAGAATGCCGACCGGCTGACGATTGCGATGGAAAATCTCAGCCGCACGCAAGAACAACTCGTCTCCGATATTCAAGTCCGGCAGGAAACCGAACGACAGTTACGCGACAATCGCGCCCGCATGATGCGGCAAACGACGGCGCTGCAGGAAATCGCCACGCTTCGCGCCGTTCGCCTTGCCGATGCGGATGCGGCGCTGCCCGATATTTTGCGCATTATCGCGCTGACCTTGCAGGTAGATCGGGTGAGCCTGTGGGCGGTTCGTCCCCAGGCCGACGGCAGCGAACGGCTGGAGCAAACCGCGCAGATTGTTCCGAACCCCGCGCTGGTGCCGCTGGGGCCGACCGAGCCCGTGCCCCTATCGGCCTATCCAATCTACCGGCAGGCGCTGATGCGCGATCTGTCGCTGATCGTGCCGAATGTCGCCGCCGATATTCGCGTTGCCGAGTTGCAGCCGCACGATCTGCAGCCCGCGGGCATCGTTGCGCTCATGCATGTGCTGGTACAGGCCGAACAGCGGGAGGTTGCCGTTCTGCGCTGCGAGCAGGCCGACGCGCCGCGCTCCTGGACGGAAGACGAGGTTAATTTCCTCAAAGCCGCCGCCAATTTCATTTCGCTGGTGACAATCGGTCAAGCCCGGCGGCAGGCGGAACAGGCGGCGCGGGAAAGCCAAACCCTCTCGCGCCTACTGCTGGAAACCAGCCCGGTCAGCGTGTGCTTGGTCGATGACGGCGGGCAGATTCTGTTTACCAATCCCAGTTTCAGCCGTCTTGTGGGGCAGCCCCATGAGGCGCTGCATCACACGAATATCGCCAGCCTCTATGTCGATCCCACCCAGCATGCCGACAATCGGGCGCTCTTCGCGCGGAACGGCGGGTTCAGCGGGATGGAAACGGCGATTGTCTCGGCGCGCGACGGGCAGCGCTGGACGCTCGCCTCCTGGGCGCAATCGCGCTTTGAGGGCCAGGATGTTATCGTTATCTGGCTGTTCGAGATTTCCGACCTCAAGGATATTCAGGCGCGGTTGGAGCAAGCAAAAGATCAGGCGGAAGCCGCCACTCAAGCCAAATCGGCGTTTCTGGCCACCATGAGCCACGAAATCCGCACGCCCATGAACGGGGTGCTGGGGATGCTCGATATTTTGGCGCAAACCGTGCTCACCGGCGAGCAAACCCACGCCGTTGGGTTGATCCGGGAAAGCGCCTTTTCGCTGCTGCGGATCATCGACGATATTCTTGATTTCTCGAAAATCGAAGCCGGACGGCTCGATCTTGAGCATGTTCCGGTTCCGCTCGCCGATCTTGTGGCCGGGGTGACGGCAACCCTGCTGCCACTCGCCCAGCAAAAGGGCTTACCGCTGCGCACGGTGATCGATCCGGCCCTGCCTGCGAATATTATGGGCGATGCGGTCCGGCTACGGCAGATTCTGTTCAACCTGCTCGGCAATGCGGTGAAATTCACGATCAATGGTCAGGTTGATCTGAGGATTGAGCGGACCGATGAGGCCGCGCCGCGCTTGCTGGTTTCCGTCAGCGATACGGGCATAGGGCTTGGCCCCGACCAAATCGAGCGGCTGTTTCAACCCTTCACCCAAGCCGACCGCTCCACCGCCCGGCGGTTTGGCGGGTCGGGGTTGGGGCTGTCGATCTGCCGCCTGCTGGTCACGCTGATGGGCGGCGACATTGGTGTCGAGAGCCGCCTTGGTCACGGCAGCCGCTTTTGGGTGCGTTTGCCGCTGCAAGCGGGGGCTGCGAGCGCACCCAAGCCAAAATTAGCCGATGCGCCTGCCGTTGCCGATTTGGCCGGACGCGGCCGCGTCCTGGTCGCCGACGATCACCCGATCAATCGCGAAGTCATTCTTCGGCAGTTGCAACGGCTCAACTGTGAGGCCGAGGCCGTTCAGGATGGGGAAGAGGCCCTCGACCGGCTGACCCAAGGCAGCTTTGCCCTACTGCTTACCGACTGCGATATGCCGATCATCGACGGCTACCGGCTGACGCGGCTCCTGCGCACGCTCGAGGCTGATGATTCAGCCCTGCCGCGCCTGCCCATCATCGGCATTACCGCCAATGCCCAGGCCGACGCGGCGGACCTGTGCCGGGAAAGCGGCATGGACGATTGTCTGATCAAGCCGGTCGATACGGCAAGGCTGGGGGCCTGCCTCGCCCGCTGGCTCCCGCAGGCTGGACGCGCCGCCACCGCGTCGGAACCGGAGCCAGAACCAGCTTCGCCGCCCCCGATTGCCCCCGCCCCCGCTATCGACACGCGCAATTTTGAAGCGCTTTTGGATGGCGACCGGGACGGGATTCGGGGCTTGCTCCTGCGCTATCGCGACTCGAGCGCGCCGATCTATGCCGAATTGCAAGATGCCCTGACCGACAAGGCGACGCCCGAAGTGCTGCGACAGCTTGCCCATAAGCTCAAAGGGGCCTCCGGTATGGTGGGCGCGCAGGGGCTCGCTTCTGTCTGCCTTACCATCGAACGGGCGGCGCAGGCCGATGAGGGTGCCGAAGCCGCCGCCGAAACGGCCGCCCTCGCCGCCGCTTGGCGGGCAGTCGATCAGTTTATAGCCTCCTACTGACGCGAGGGTCTATGTCCGACGCCTTCCTGTTCATCCGCCATGGCGAAACCGATTATAACCGGCGCGGTGTGCGTTGCGGCGGCGATATCGATATTCCGCTCACCCAACACGGCGAATCCCAGGCGAGAGCCGCCGCCGAAAAACTCTTGGCCGAGGGGATGCAGCCCGACGCGATTTTCGTGAGCCCCTTGCAGCGGACCCGGCGAACCGCAGAGATTCTGGCTGAAACCTTGCGCTTTACGGAGCCACTTATTCCCCACGCGGGCTTATTGGAACGGCGCTTGGGCGCGTGGAATGGGCAGCCCATCGCGGAAACGCAACCCTGGTTCGATGCCAAACTCACCCCGCCGGGCGGGGAGAGCGAAACCGCCTTCCGCACGCGGCTAGAGCGTGCCCTGGTCGACATTCTTGTGCGCCCCTACCGCTTGCCGCTGCTGGTTGGCAGCAAGGGCGTCGCCCGAATTTTCGTCGACCTGACCGGCGGCACCCGCGCCGCCCCCCTTGGGAATGCCGAGGTTGTGCGCTTTCCACGCGTCGTACTGCCCCGGCTTGCCCCGGAGGCCTTTGCGGCGGAAGGACACCGCTAAGGCGGCTTGTTGCCAGAAAGGCGGCTTTGCCCCGCCTGCGGGCGGGGCAGGCCGTTATAGCCAGAGCCCCGTATCCACCGGCTTAATCTCGTAATTACTGGCCTGCCCCGACTCGAGAAAGTGAGCAAGCGGGTTGATGCCGGTTGCCGCAACATCGGTATGGGCGGCGAGATAGGCTGAGGTATCAAACCAGGCGGATGGGTCGCGCCCTTCTTTCCAGCCATAGCGCGCGTAATGATCGAGCGCCCCCAAGGATTGACCGGCGGTAACAGCCGCCGCCACATCCGGGTTTTGCTTGAGATACCAGACGCTATCGAAGAGCGCATTGGCCTCGCGCCCCTGCGCCTGACCGACCCGGGCAAAATGATCCAGACCGCTGGTATAAATGCCCAAACTCACCGTCAGCGCCGCGTCGGAATTATTGGCGAGGTAAAAGGCCTCGTCGAACAGCGCCGCGTCGCCCTTCAGCGGGGCAAATGTGCTCCGCCCCTCGGCTTCTCCAGCCTTCACCCAATGCTGATAGGCGGAGGTAAATTGTCCGGCGGCGATAGCCCGTGCCACGTCGGGATTTTGGGTTAGATAATAGGTTTCGCTAAACAACTGCCCATTATAGGCGTGGCTAGCATCGGCTTGCCGGTGCTCCGTTTGGCCAACCTTCACGAAATGATCAAAGCCGGTCTTATAGACCCCTTGGGCAACTGCCGCCGCCGCATCGGGATTGCGGGCGAGGTAAAAGGCTTCATCAAAAGATTGGCTTGTAACGCGCCCCTCGGCCTGGCCCGTCAACAGCCAATGTTCCCGACCGGAACTATAGAGACCGCGCGCAACGGCTGCCGCCACGTCGGGATTTTCCGACAGGTAGCCGCTCTCGGAGAAGCCCGCAGGGTTCTCACCGTTTTTGAGGATCGTCGGCTGATTGAGCAAAACGATGCGATCATCGAGGCGCAGCACCTCCACATTCACAAGCCGGTCGACGCCCTGACCGTTGGCCCGGTTGTCCGTCACGATATAATCGCCGTTGGCCTGCCGAACGATGGAGACATCGCTAAAGGAAGCCCGCACGCGGGCGACATCGGTGCCCGCGCCGCCATCAATCGTATCGTTCCCGGCCCCGCCTTCCAGCCGGTCAAAATCGGCACCGCCGGAGATACTGTCATTCCCCGCATCGCCATAGAGGAGATCTCGGCCTGCGCCGGAGCCGACCGTGTCGTCCCCGCCGCCGCCGCGCAGCGTATTGTCGCCGGGGCCTTGTGAAATATACTGGCGATCATCATCGCCAATAATGACGCTCGAACCGGTGCCGCCATTGACGAAGACATTGCCGGTCACGACGGCATAATCGACGCCGCGCAACTCGATCACCGTGCCCGAAGGAACCGAGCGGCCATCAATGATAACGGCGGAGACCGTCCCCGACGTGTTGGTGGAGGTGGGAACCGAGATAATGAGGGGCTGCGACGGGGCCGTGCTGGTGCCGCTCGCCACTGTTGGCGTGATCGTGCGCAGCGTCACCGGCGTCGTCGTTGGCAAAGCCGATGAAAGCGCGGTGAGATCGATGCTGCCGGTCGCTTTGATCCGAAGAGTCTCGGCCCCAACGGTGCTGGTGAGGTCCCCCAAGGTCAGACTGGTGGCCCCACTGGCTTGGATACCAACCCCCACGGGCAGGGTGGCAACCAAGGTTGGGGCGAGGGCCGTACCGCTTAGCCGAATATCGGCATTGGCCGTCGGGCTACTCGCGTCCTCGGTCCGGCTCGCCGGGACGGGGGCGACGACCGTTACCTCCGTCCTAACGCCGGTCAGCGGATCGGTGCCCACACCGCGACCGACAGTCACGCCATCCTCGCGCACCGTCTCAGTCGTCGGCACCGGAACCGCTGCTGCATCCTGAATCGGTCGGGCGCTTGGCGGCGCGGTGGGGAGTTGGACCTGCTCCGAGGTTGTCGCCGTCGTCACCGTTGGGATCGTAACGACGGGGGCCGCCTCCTGGGTGGCGTTGGTCGTATCGGTCCGCGTCACGGTTGCGCCCGACGTGGAGACGGCGGTGATCGACACATTGAGGTTCGTGCGGACCGCAGGCGTCGAGACGATCGTATAAGTCGCCGTCCACACCCCATTATTGTTGGTCGCCGCGACTGCGCTTCCCCCGCCGAACTGGCTAAAATCCACCACGACCGACGCAAGGCCCGAATTATTGTCGCCGCCCGAGGCGCTGTTCCAGGTGGCAACGATGGTATCACCGAGCTTGAACGCCCCACCAACGCCGGTGCCGCCGACGATACCAATATTCCCATCGGTCACGGTGGGAGGCGTCGGGGTCGGGGTCGCGGTAACCGTGGGCGTCGTCGGCGGGGCCGCAGCCGTGCCAAGCTTAATCTCGGCGAACGTGCCGTTATCGCTGATCACGAAGGTCTCGACGGTTGGTGCATTCGTGAAAACGAAAACCTTGTCGCCCCCGCCGCCGAAGGTGCCGTTCTTATCCCAATCGACCGTTAGCGTCTTGGTGCCGCTGGTATATTGCAGGTGGGCTGCGGTCAGCGCCTGGGCTGCACCGCCGGTGAGCCGAATAAGATCATCGGCCGCAAAGCTGGTAATCGTGTCGCCATCGACATCAAGCAAGATATCGGCACCGGCACCGCCATCGACCGTGTCGCTGCCGGTGCCGCTGTTGAGCGTATCGTCGCCATCGCCGCCGGACAAAATATCGTTATCGTTACCGCCGCTCAGCGAGTCATTGCCAAGGCCGCCGACGAGGCTATCGGTGCCGGAGTCGCCCGACATAGTATCGTTACCGGCACCCCCCTCCAGCGTGTCATTGCCTGAGCCGCCGACAAAAGTATCGTCGCCGTCCTCGCCCAACAAAATATCGTTATCGTTCCCGCCGCTCAGCGAATCATTGCCGATACCGCCGACGAGGCTATCGTCGCCCGCGTCGCCGTTTAGGGTATCGTTACCATCGCCGCCCTGGAGCGTGTCGTTATCATTACCGCCGCCCATTGAGTCATTGCCATCACCCCCGGAGATACTATCGGTCCCGGCAGCCCCTAGGAAACTATCGTTGCCCGCCTCCCCGAAGAGGGTATCGTTCCCCGCTTCGCCGCGAATAGAATCGTTCCCGTCCCCCCAAGAACGCTATCGTTACCCGCGCCGCCATAGAGGCTATCGCCGCCAAGACCGCCTTGCAGCGTATCGTTCCCATCGCCCCCCAGCAGCATGTCGTTGAGAGTGCCGCCGGTGAAATTGATCGCGGGTGTTTCCCCCGTCCAGGCAAAGCCGATACCGTGGGTTGTGGTCGAGAGGGCCGTATTGGACGTATCCAGAATGGTGGTCGCAGCGCCGCCATTGATTGCAGCATTAATAATTTCCCACGTCGTGCCGTTTACTTGTATGACAACAGTCCCAGCACCGCTAACGGCAGCATCCAAAACAACAAAACCGCCTGAATTAGCTTTAGCGTTAGAATAACCGGACGTGAAATTCCCAACGATATAAGAGAACTGCATTATTTACCCCTAAAAAATCTGCAACCCATGATGGAGAAATAAATTTATCGCCGCCGAACACTAAAATTCGACCGGAAAATTTACATCGGATGTTAAAAAAACTAACAGAGTTTCAAGGGAAAACTCAAGGTTTTCTGGACGGCTCGGCCCAATCATCCCCCCCAAACAGGCTTACCCATGCGCGCCGGGACGCGAGGGAATCATCTCGAAGCGCTGCCCGGCCAGATGGACCGTATCGAGAAGCTGATCGTCAACCTCGTCGTCATCCAGGCTGGCGAGATCCTTCCCATCGCTCTTTTGGCCCAGGTGCTCCACAGTGGAGCGCATGCGGGTGGCCATGAACAAGGCAATCGCCCGATAAAAGCGCGCCGAGAAGGCCGCCGCCCCGTCTGTTACCACAGTATGCATGCCCATCGGCAGCGCGCGGATATCGTCGGCGATTCCGGCAATCTCGGCAGCCCGCCAAATATCTTCGAGGTCCGCCGTAAACGCGCCTTGGATATTATCGCGCAGGCTGCCCGAAAACAGCCGCCCCCCCTGCCGCATGTACCCGATTTGACGGCGGAGCGCGGCCAAATCGAGCCCGGCAAGATCGCGGCCATCAAATCGCACACTGCCCGCCGTTGGCTTTTCGAACCCGATCAGCAAGGAAAGCAGGGTCGATTTACCGCTGCCCGACGGCCCCACCAAGGCCAGAAAGGTCCCCGGCCCGATGGTCCGAGAGATGCCGTTCAGGATTTGGCGGCCATCCTCGTGTTTGAAGGCGAGGTTCACCACCTCCACCGCGCCGCTCAAATCGCCGGGATCCTTGGCCGGGGGCATGGTTTCGGGGGTGTTTTTCAACAGCGGCTGGGCGTGGAGTTGCTAGGCCTTTTGGGCAAGCAACTGATTGCCGCCCCGCGCAACGATAACCCCCGCCATCAAA
Organism: Elstera sp.; assembly: GCF_044372965.1. Lineage (NCBI taxonomy): Bacteria > Pseudomonadati > Pseudomonadota > Alphaproteobacteria > Rhodospirillales > Rhodospirillaceae > Elstera > Elstera sp. The sequence continues at coordinate 9,645 of NZ_JBILQX010000021.1, forward strand.
AAACTCTGAAACGTCGAGACGAAGACCATGAACCCGCCGGTCGAAACCTTGGCGTCAGGCCCCAGTGCAAACCCGAGAACGGCGAAGATCAGCGCGACCGCCAGGATCTGATAGCTGGCCAAAAACGCTTCGAGCAAATTGCCAACGCCCTTGGCGCGTAATCCCCGACTCCGCATTTCCGACGAGTTGCGCGCCCACCGCAACCGCCACCAGTACCAAGCCGAGCGCAACCGCCGCCGCCACGCCCCCCGGCAGCGGAACCCTGCGCAGGCGGGCGTCGTTCAGCGCCGCAAACGCCTCGAACGCCTCAACATTTGCCGCCAGCGCGCGGGGCGTGGGGGCGATGCCGGTGGCCGTTTGATACGCAAAGGCGCAATCCGTTTCCAGGCGGGATTTCAACCGATTATCGGTCATCATCCGGCGGAAGCGGCTCAGGCAGGTTTGGAGGCCCGCCTCGACGGTTTCATCGCGCTGCTGGATGCGAAGCAGGGCAGCCTGTTCCGCCGCTTCCATCAAACTTTCAGCCACGGCCACGCAGAGTTCGGTATGGGCCAGCAAGGCCGCAACGCCCTGGCGCTCCAACACCGCCCGCGTCCCGCGTGGGCACCAGCAGCGTCCCCGGCTGGGCGATGCCGAGAAAAACCCGTCGCCCGGTGACAAGGGCATAGACTTCGCAGGTCCCGGCTTCGAGAAACAAAGGGCCATCGTCGGCGCGTAACGGGCAGATTTGACCGGCGGCTAACAGAAGCTGGGTTTTGGGGACGCGGGCTTTCGTCACCTCAATTCTCCACCAGAGCGGCGTAAAGCCCCCCTGGTGATCAAAGCTTGGTGCGACCCGGTTTCAACAACCCGACCCTCGTCCATAACCAAAATCATATCCGAATCCATAATGGACGAAAGCCGATGGGCGATGACGATGCAGGTGCAGCCGCGCCGCCAAATCGCCTCCATCACCGCCGCTTCGGTTACGGGATCGAGCGCGCTGGTCGCCTCGTCGAGCATAAGAATGCGCGGGTTAATCGTCAGCGCCCGTGCCAAGCGCTGCCGTTCCCCACCGCTTAAATTATTGCCATTTTCCATCAAGACCGAGGCATAGTTGCCCAGACGCGAGGAGATGAAATCATGGCTTCGCGCATCCTGGGCTGCGGCGACATATTGTTCTTCCGGCAGCCGGTCGGAAATCCCCCGGATGGATTGAAGCCGCGCGCCAACGCCGGCGATCAGAACCGCAATACCTGCCACGGCCAGCAACAGCGTTGCGGTTTCATTGATGAGGCCGGAGCGTTCGGCACTTCGTTGCTCGGCCCCCAAAACCTGCGCCTTTGCCCCCTGCCAGCGCCGCAAGAACAGCGCCGCGCCAAACCCGAGAATCGGCACCAGTCCAATCAAGGCCGGCACGAGGCCGGTTGCGATCAAGGACGCCATTCGATCCGCCTGGGTGAGCCGGTTGACGATATCGCCGGAATAGCGCTGCCCGAAGAAGGACAGTGGCAAGCCCAGAAGCGTCCAGAGATATCGAACGGCGATGGACGCCCCCAGCGCCGTTTCGGTGCGCGATTGGGCCTGACGCTGCATCCAGGTGAGCGCCCCCGCTAGCAGTGCCGCAATCCCCAACCCCACCAGCAGCGGTGCCAGCCAGGTGGACCGCCCGCTGACCAAAATTTCATCGGTGAAAATCCGGTAGCTGCCCGCCGTGAAAATACCCGGCACCAGCAGACCAATCCCCGCCAGAACGGCGAAGATGATCCCGGTTTTCACGGTCGCAAGATTAGCGGCGATAACCGAGAATAGGCTCGCGCGGCTGCCGCCGGGGGTAAACGCCTCCGTTGGCTGAAAAGCCAGAACAACGCCGGTAAAGGCGGTATCGACCTCCTCCATCGAAACCCGGCGGGGGCCCGTCGCGGGATCGTTAATCCAAGCGCCTTTTTCCGAAATGCTTTCGAGCACTACGAAATGGTTGAAGTTTCAAAACAAAATCATCGGCAGGGGCAGGTTCGCCAAATCTGCCGTGGTTTTGCTGAACCCCTTGGCGATCAGGCCGAAGCTGCGCGCAGCGCGCAGAATACTGCTGGACTGGGTGCCATCGCGCGACACACCGCAGAGTTCGCGCAATTCCTCCGGGCTGACCCAGCGACCATAATAGGCCAGCACCATCGCAAGACAGGTGGCACCGCATTCCACCGATTCTTGCTGCATAATCGTGAGCACACCCGCGCGACGCCCACCACGCCAACGGTGCCCAAGCGAAGCGATCCGTCCCCAAAGGCTCATTGCGCCAAATCCCCCAATCGGCGGCGCAGGGCGGGCATGACCAGTGAAATCATCCGCTGTTCGCGCACAATCACCTGGGCATTGGCAATACTTCCGGCGCTAATGATCTGGTCCGGCCCTTGGGAGGATGACCAGCGGAACCCGGACGGGGTGGCGGGATCGGTTTCCAGCGCGGCTTCCACCTCGAAAGGTGCCCCGCCCGACGACATTTGATCGACCAACTGCCGGTTTCGCAAACTCCGCATCAGGCCTTCCGGCGTGGAGGGCACAGAGGCGACCGTTTTGATCTCGCCGTAAATAAACCCAAACTCTTCCCGTTTCACCGTGGAGGGGACCACATAAACCGTCCCTGAGGTTGCCAGGAGACACGGGCATTGTCAGCAATTTCGACGAGCCAGTAGCTAATCAGTAGCTAAACCCGAAACCCGGCTTCTTGCCGTTTTCCGGTCCACCTATAAGTATCTGATTTTTTTCAGAAAATGGTGGGCGCGACAGGGATTGAACCTGTGACCCCTACGATGTCAACGTAGTGCTCTCCCGCTGAGCTACGCGCCCCACACTGGGTCGGCCTCTTGTGCCGTTCGGGAGGCGCAGAATAGCTTTTTTCAAAGGGCTTGCAAGCGCAAAATACTCTGCCGTCCGGGGAATTTAGGATGGTCTTAGGATAAAAATAAGCTCATTGCGAAGATTGTTAGATCGTACTTAAATATGATAGAACTCTTTAAAATTGCATAAAACTGCGATTCACTCTTTTTGAGATAGATTCTATGCACGGCTGTGGCCAACAAAACCCCAAGGGAAAACTTGATGCCACCGTCCAATACCGCCCTATCCGCCGCTCTGTTTGAGCGCGTAAATTTCTATTATGCCGATTTTCCCAACGCCCTTATCGCTCTTCTTAAAGAATTTTCGCGCGATCAAGGCATTCTAGACTGTATTGTGACGCTCGACTCAATTGGAACACTTTCTATGGCGCGGGCAGGCGAGCAATTTACCTGTGATTGGTTGAATGGGCACATACAGCCCGCTAATCCGGCGCTTTATGATATCCCGAGCGACAAGGGCCGGCACAGCGTTGACGAGGCCGTTTGCGCCGTCGAATGGATTTCTGCCCCAGCCCATTATCGCGCGCAAACCCTTGGAATGCCCCCGCCCCGGCCCGTGCGCACACGCTCGATCCCGCTGCTTTATTCAGGGCTTCAGCAAGGGGTCTTGCATCTGCGCTGGCCGGGCGGCCCCGACCATGAAGCCGCGTTTTTGACGTTTGCCACCGAAATCGCCCAGCAAAGCGCTTTTCTGGCCAAGCGCTATGAAATGCGCCAGTGGGCGGAGCGGCAGGGCCACCCCGCCTCTCTTCTGATCGGGCTGAGTGCGCCTATGCGCGCGGTAGACCGTTTCCTTGAAAAAGCCGCGCGCAGCCCCTTACCGGTCCTCTTGACCGGGGAATTCGGTACCGAGACGACGGCGGTTGCTGCCATGGTGCATGGCTTAGGGCAAACCCCTAACGGCCCCTTTGTGCATATCCACGGCTCAGAGCCTCGGGGTGAACCTGCCGATTGGGTCGCACGCGCGGCAGGCGGCGCGCTTTTCATCAGCGAGATCGAGGCGCTGTCCCCCGGCTTCCAAAGCCAGTTGCTGCACCATATGCCCGCCCGCTTAGGCCGTGGGCAGGCGGGCGAGAGCAGCCGCGCGGCTGCCCCCGTACGATTGCTGGCGGCGACAACAATCGATCTAAAACAAGCGGCGCGCGAGGGCCGCTTCTCGCGCTCTCTGCTCTCCGAATTGGATTTTCTCGGGATAACCCTCCCGCCCTTACGCGACCGACCGGAGGATTTGCCCGCCCTCATCGCCGCCGCCCTTGCCCATCACGGCTATTTAATCCCCGGAATTGTAACGCCCGACCTGCTGCAGGCCTGCCGCGCCTACGCTTGGCCCGAAAATGGCTTCGAGCTTGAGCGCATCATCGCCCGTCTTGCTGTGATGACAGGCGGCGCACCGATTACCCAGGCCGATATTGCGCATTATGCGCCTTGGATCCTGCCCGCCATCGCACCAGAAGGAGAGGAGGTCTCGCCCCCCGTTGATGGACCTGCCCCTTCGGCGGTGCTCGCCCCGCCCCAGCGCTCGGCACCGCTTGATCATTGGGTTGCCTGCGCCCTTACGAAAGATGCCAGTGCCCTCGCCAATCGTCATCCGGCTCTTAGGAAAGCATTATTTTATTTGGGTGAGCAGTATGCCCAGCCGGTTTCTTTGGACGAGCTTGCCAGCCACGCCCATGTAAGCCGCTCACATTTGAGCTTTCTCTTTCGAACGGAGTTGCACACCTCCTTTAAAGCCCTTCTCGGGCGGCTGCGCGTGCACAAAGCCAGCGAACTTCTGTCGACCGACCTGCGCCAACCGATCACCGAAGTCGCCATGAGCGTCGGCTTTGCCGATCTCAGCCATTTCGAGAAAAGTTTTCGGCGGCATTGGGGTCAAAGCCCACGGGAGTTTCGGCGCGGCTATCTATCCAGCGAACGCGCGCTGCCTCCCTAGAGCGGCGAACGCTTCATCAGACGCAGTTCCAAGAGTCCGTCATAAATAAGAGTTAGTCACTAAAAACCCGTTTGGGTCGAACTGTTACCCTTCTGAATATCCCAAAATTTTACCCATACTTGGGTTATTTGATCAGAAATCTCACTTTTTATGGGCGGAAGCAATGGTTTTATATCAGAATTATTTATAATTGCCTGCACATAACCCTCCCGACTATCGGTCATATAAAAATCTTTAAGCAAAAAATACCCCTCTTCGCTCGCAGTCAAAATGCTCAAGCATAAATACCGGATATCAGATAAAAATGATGCCGTTGCCTGAGAAAAAAGTGGCACAACATTCGCATTGGACATTAAGACGTTTCGCAACTCATCGCTTCCGGCTAAATAAAATTCCGCCCTATCTAATATTTCCAATATACCTCCAGGAGAAAAATATATAAACTCATTATTTATTAGACCGAAACTCCCTTTTAGGGCATAGGAAAAAACACGCTGAATTTTTAACATTTTTTCCCTATCGCTCTCCTGACTTATATCATTAAGATTATAAAAATAATCGTCGTCAAAGCTATCATCCTGATGTATATCTGCTCCAAATTCGAATACGCTATTCTTATTATAACTCAAATATCCAATAGGATCATTTACGATATTGAAATTATAGGCAATTCCCTCGAAGCATGAGTAACTATAAAATAAAACTCCATCCCAATTTAAAGCCCACGAGCATTCTGCCGAAAGCGTTATTCTATCAAAATCGATAGCGGATTCCGGCGCAAAAAAAGATCCCGGAAAATTCATATTATTTATTTGAATAATATTTTTATCGTCAACTCTTGCTAAAGATAATATATAATCCTGTATTTCAATATAAAAATCAGATTCGATGAACTCAGATCCATATTCATTTACATAATCATACATTTTAGCAACCAGTTGATCTGGGATGGCAATTTTTTTTCGCGGATATTTTTCACAAATCAGCAAAACATCCATTTTTTGAAACTCCAATTGAGGTTAACATCTATCGGCATACAGATCCTCCCAAGAAAAGCGGGAGTATGATCACGGCCAGCCATCAACATTTGGTTGATTCCACAACAACACAAATTTTCGCAGCATGCGCAGCACCAATTCGGCGCGCGTCATCGCCCCGCCGGGGACAATACCGGCGATGGGCCCTGCTCCCGTTATGTCGATCGAGGGCGTGCAGTGGAAAACTTGCAACCCAACCTGGTATTGATAAAACACCCAATGACGCCCATCGGTTAAGATTCCGCGATAGAAGTAGGGAAGCGGGGCAATAGGGCCTGGTGGAGGGGGCGGAGGCGGCGCCATCTGAGATAAGGTCGCCAAAATAGCGCAGATTTGCCATTCGGCATCGTTCAGATTAGCCCCCGCCAAATTCAATTTAGCTTCAATCACGAGGCATTGATTCCAAATTGGCGCGTGCGGCGGATTAATACCAAGATTGGCGGTTAGTACGGCGGCCGCCCCCGCCGCCCCGGCGACAACATTCTGCGGCGGTTGCGGCGGAGCCCCCACGGGTCCGCCGATGATAAAATCGAGAGCCCCATGACCGACACGTCGATTGACGGCATTATTCGTTCTTAGCTGATTCCTGAGGCCTTGGCGGGGAATTGACCGCTCCAAATAAACTCCCACAAGCGCATTTTCTGCCCGATTGATGAAAACACGCAAAAAGTTATCAATAACAACCCGGCGCTCTGCCTCCGAATCATTCAACCACCAACGCCGGGCGAGATTAACCAAACTTGTATTCAATTCGGCCACACCCAGAACAGGGCCAGCATTTACAATAAAGTTGGCAAACCCGATGCCGCCGGGGCCGGGGGGCTGTACGATAGCCGCAGGCGCGCCCCATCCCATAGCATACCCGATTGCCGCTTCAGAATTCGTTCTGGTACCCACTCCCGCTGCCCCCAAATGCATCGATACGGCCGGTAAAATAGGGGCATTCGGAGCAACCGCTCCTCCCGGAAGGGTTACGCTGTTGGGTTTGGAGTAAGTTGAGAATGCAATACTCATGACTTTGAGCCCGATTCACGATTGGATGCATTTCCAAATATATTATTGAACGGCGATGAATTTCCCGCAGAACCGGGCGGGCTGTTCATGAAGCTCCCCCCACTGGAAAGCGACGCAAACGGTCTCCCTCCCCCGGCGGTCGAAGCATCGGACGTTTCCGGCCACGATGGGAGAGAAGCCCCTAACGGATTACGCGCAATCCGCTGACTGAGGACGGACACTCTGAGATTAGAGGTCGCCCCCGAACTGGTCTGAACATCCGTTGTAAAATGGAGTTGCATTTGTTGGCTTTGCAGCTTGGCCCGCGCCGCATTGTCGAGGACCAGAGCAAGAATTACCGGCTGCGCCGCCGCAACCGCACCATCGAGTTTTCCTTCGCTGAGGCTTAGCTGATCGCGTTGGATCTGTTGAACGAAATCAGCGGATGATTGATGGGCCGATTGAGCAACAAGACACATTAAAAACTTCTGCGCTTGCGGACTGTCTCTATTCAGTAAAAATGCCAACCGATCGCCGCCAATCAGCAAATGAGCACTGCGCGAGACATCGAACCCCTCGACCGGCTCCCCTCCTCCTACGGCGGCCTGGGTTAGCAGATAGGCCTGAAAATCACTAATCGCCCAGTCCGACCACCCTTGCGGCAGCCAAAGAACGCCAGGCGTAATTCGAACTCGGGCCCACGCTTCGAACAGCGGCCAAAACTCTTGCGGGGTGACGGGTTTGGTGCTCGGCATCGGGCGTTCCCTAGGGCTGATCGTAATTGCGCTGACCGTCGAAGCTCAGCACGGCGCTGCTGTCCTTCAAGCTGGTCAGCATTTGCGTCGCGTCGGCGCTGGCGCTCGGCTCCAAAGAATTCAGAAGCGCCGCTACCTCCGGTTCGATTGGCGTCGCCAACAGGGCATCGTCGACCGTTAGGCGCTTGGACGTAGCCGCAAAGGACGTGAAGGGCGTTGGGCAGCGGCGCAGGCCCTTGGCGAGGGCGAGTAAACCTGCCTGATGCTCGATGAGCAGCTCCCACAGCGACCCGTTCGGCCCGTCGAACAGCGGCATGGGGATCAAAGTCTCGACCGAAAGGCCGATTTGATAGGCAGGCTCAGTCAGAATCGCAGTGACGCGCTTGCGCAATGCCGCCAGCATGTCCGCATAGATCTGCTGGGTGAATAAATCCACCGTCACGGGAAGTTTGGCGAGAATCGCCTGTTCCGCAAAACCAACCGTCTCCCATGGCAAGGGGCGCTGTTTGAAGGCGTTCAATTCTTGGAACAGGCGCGGTAAATTTTGCGCGTTGGCGCGCATGTCCCCGCCCATCGAGCGCAGCACGCGGATGATCGAGATGGGGTCGCGGTCATCGGGATGGTCGCGCAGGTGCAGGTCAACATCCCGCGCGCTTGCCGCGCGCACGGGTTCGAGTTGAGCAAGGCCCGTGGTATTTGCCGCTAGGACTCTCAGCCGGGCTTTTAGAACGCGCGCAATCGTGCCTTGATTCCGCGCGTCCAAACCCGGTTTCATTTGGGTCCAGACGGTCGGGGTCATCACGATTTCGGTCGTGCTATAAACGCTGGAAACAATCTCCCCGCCCTCCGCACAGAGCGGCGTGAAGACCGCCAAGAGCGAGGCCGACAAGCAAAAATCCAGCACAATAAGCCGGGCTCGAATACCGGAGGCGACCATTGGCGCAACCAGATTCTTGCTCAGATCCCCCGCGCTCCAAGAGGCGAATTGCGCCCAATCGCCGTGACCTTGATTGAGCACGAGCAGATCAAGCGTGCGCGTCACGCCCGGCGCGGCGGCCGGCAAGGTTAAGCTTTGGCGCAAGGCATCGGGATTTCTCGTTACCACCAGTTCAAAGGCGCGCGCCGGGAAATAGGCGGGCGGATAATCGCCCTGCACGCCATTCGCCCGGTCGGTGCTGCTGAGCTTCAAGTAAGAACACCGGCCTTCGGCGAGCGCAATCAGGGTCGGGTTCGGCGGTTCGGGATTATTGGCGCGGATATAGATTTCGGTCAGCGCCGCCGTGGTCGCCTTCAACCGCAGCCGCCGCCCAAACTCTTCAATCTCAGCCGACTGCCGCTGGTAGGCGCGCACCAAATCGCGCAAGCCCAGGACCGGCAGCCCCCAGATATAGGCAAGTTGCGGCCAGCCGTCAGTCCGGGGAGCCACCGCAAACGCGGCGACCAAGGGCGCATAGGTCAGCGCCCCCAGCGGCACCGCCGTCGCCCAATAGACCTGCAAGACGCCGATTGGACTTGCCTGCCCCAAAACCAACGAGGGGTTCAGAGTCAAATAGGCCTGCACCGCCGGTTGCACCAACTGAATGATCGTTGCCGGATCGGCCTGGGAATTCTGCGCATAAAAACGCGCGGTAATCACGAAGGGTGGATCGAGCGCCTCGGGTTGCGAGTAGCGCGTGTAATCGGCCTGAAGCTGCGCGGCAGACCCGCCGGTCATCGCCATCTCCAATTCCCATTCTTCGCGCGTCGAGAAAATCGCCGCCACCGCATCCATCAACCCACTCAGCACCTGCTTTTGTTGCGCCAAGAACGCCGCCCGGTCGCCCAGATGCTGTTCCATTTGCACCGAAACCCACTGGCAAAAGCCAACCGTGGTGACGAGGCCGTTGTAAGCGGGGTTCCATTTCGGCGGGCGTTCCGGGTGTTTTGCATCCTCCTCGACGATCGCCTGGATGGCATCGGCCAAATCCTGCGGCGGCGCACCCAAATTGGCCGCATTGACAATATTCGCCGTGAAAAAATCATCAAAACCCGCCGCAAACGCCGGATCGGCGGGCAGCGCATAGGCGCGGGAAAACTGCTGTAACAGGATCAAAAGTACCCGCCGCAGCGCCGGGTCTTGCTGCGTGTCCGCAACCGCGACCGACTGCGGCAAAAGGGTCGGCGGAATAAGGCTGCGCTCATGCGCGACCACCACATCCAAATCCTGCGCGAGTTGCGCTTTCTGCGGCGAGAGCAGTTTATAGAGCCGTTCGATTCGCTTCGGCGCTTTATGGGCCGAGGGCGAAAGGCCCAAAAACACTTCGCGCAGCATGGCGATATATTCGTTGATGTAATAGAGATAGCCGGGATAGGGCATGCCATCCGGCCCGTGTACCAGACTATCGTGAAGCTGCGCCCATTGCTCGCGCGCTTCGACCGTATCGTAGCGCGGTAGCCCCACATCGATCAGTTCCGATTTACACGCCGCCCGGTAGGGCGCGGGCATGATTCCGGCGGCCGGATCGACATCGACCTGCGGGGGTTCGGGCGGGTCGAGCGGGTCGGGCAGCGCCTCATCCCCGCCTTGTGCCTGCTGCTGTGGCTGCTGTTGCGCCTGCCGATCGGCCAAAAGCGCCCGCTCGAAGTCCGGCGCGTAATGGTTCAGCAGCGTATAAAACTCAAGGCGAAAATCCTGAAGCTGGAGCAGCACAAGGTTTTGTACGCGCCGATACAGGGCGTACCACGCCTCGGCGGGCAGATTGGGGTTGATGACGATTTGGGTATCCCAATCATTCTCCCCCTGCGCCGGTGTCCCTTCGAGGTATTTAATCGCCCGCCCGCCCTTGAGGAAGAACAGGATATTCTGGCTTGGATCGAGGTCCAGCAACCGCCGGTTCAAGACGAGCAATTTGTCGCGCAACCATTCGGCAAGCCAGGGCTGGCGGGTGATGATCTTGGTCAGCTCGCCGCTGACCTTGATCGTATCCTCGCTGCTAATCGCCGACTGGGACTCCAGCCGATAGCGGATGAGCAACCGATAGAGGTAGAAGCTTTCGATGAAATAGATCATCTGCACGCTGGCATAACCCGCCACCGCCTCTTCCAGCGCGCGCAGCCCAATTTGAAGATTATGCTGATACTGCTGGAGTTGGCCCCAGGTTGTGGCCGCGCGAATCGCGGTATCGAGCCCGATCAGCGCATTCCGGGCGGCATCTAAGGACGCGATCCGCCAGCGGTCCGATCCCGGTATGTCGTAGAATTTGAGCAGAAGGCTCATCGCCTGGGCCCAGCTTGCCAGCAGCGCAGTACGCACTGGAGTCGCCTGGATGGTCGCGCCCGCCAGCGCCGCCTCGATCCCGCGCCGTGCGGCTTTCGACTCCCGCAGGGCCGCGCGCAGTTTATCGTCCACCAAAGGAATCGCAGCGCCGTCATAGGGCTGCCCCGGCGCAACGCCTAAGAGCGTTGGCACGGCAACATCGAAGCTGAAAAACTGGCTGAGCGCCGTCGATTCGGCGCTCTTATGAGCGTTGGGATCGGTCAGCCCGCGCGCGGCATCCCGGACGATACCTTGATATTCTGTTTCCAGCGACTGCAGCGGATGGACGGCATTCGATTTCCAGGTGAGCGTCGAGTCGCGCGGCGGGACCGCGACGACTTGCGTATGGGTCGCAGTCGAAACGAGGGCCGCCACGGTCTCAAGACATGTTTCGGCAAGCCCCTGGGCTGGTTGCGCGCCGCCGGGAAGAACCTGAAAAGCGTGTTGATGGCGCTTTACCACGGGCGAACTCTCCCTCGGCGAACGGCTGGAACGAATTTAAGTAGATTTCGGCCCCTGCAACGGCTGCACGAACCGCACCGCCTGTTGGATGCCCTGATCGGTGGCAGCGACCGCCGAGGCAAGAGCCGCCTGCGTCGCCGCTTGGGTTTGCGCAATAATCTGAGCGATGGCCTGATCGCTGGCCGCAATCGTTCCATCCAGCGACGCGATGGCCGCCGAGGGTGAGGCCGCCGCCACGGCTTGCGCCGCCGCGTCGCTGGCCGCCTGCACCGCATTCGACGTTGTTTGCGTCACCGCCGCGATGAGCGCCGCACCGCTGGCTTGGGCCGCCGCCGTTTGTTCCTGCATCCGGGCCTCCGCGGCTTGAACGGCCGCTTCCGCCGACGCGATGGCACGCGAAATTGCCGCTTCCGAGGCCTCCACCGCCGTTTCCAGCGAGTTGGGTGGGGCCGTCTCGGCATCCGGTGGGCTGGGCGGCGGTTCTGGTGCCGGCACCTCTTCCGAGACCGGCGGCGTTAGGACGGAGGGAATAGGCGGCGCCGCATCGACCGCAACCGCAACCGGAGCATCGTTAGGCGACGGCGGTGGGGAAGCCGGTGACGATTGCGGAACGGGTTCGGCAGGCACGCGCGTAACTGGGTCTGACATAATCGATTCCCCTAAGCCCGGCGCAGGTTTCTGAGGGATCGCCTGGGGCCGAGCGGGTTTGGTCGGAGGTGGCTTGACTGCCGACGCGGTTGGCTTGGGTCCGGGAGGGGTTGGTTTGCGCATCATTCCCTCCAACCGGGCCCGCGCTTACGCATCGCCATCGGGGGCATTGGGAACGCGGTTCCCCGCCACCAAGGGCGCACTCGCCGTGGTCGGTTGCAGCCCATAGGAGCGCAGCGTAATGAGCCCCGTCGGTCCCAGTAAGAGCGTGGCCTGCTGATCGCCGGAGCGAATCGGAAACAGGCAGGATGCCCCATCCTGCCCGAGCATCCCCTGCTTCACCGGCTGAGCGACGATCAAGGCTTGCGTCCCCGCGATATAGGATTGAACCAACGCCCGCGCTGCATCGCCGGTTTCGGAGAGAAAGACGGTGTTCTGCGCAATCTGCGCCGTGCCTTCCGATAGGCGGGAAAAGCCGATCTGCCGACCGTTGCGAACCCAAACCGTTACCGCATTGGCAACTTCTGCGGGCGAGACCAAGCCCGGTACCTGCGGCGCATCGAGCGCGCCAAACAAGAGCGGCAAAAGTACCATCAGCGCGCTCGATGCTTGCGTCCCGCGCTGCGCTGCCGTCGTTGCTGTCGGCAAACGGCTGCAGTAGCGCAAGTAAAACTGATAATAATCGACAAATTCCAACACCGTCCGCGCTTGGCTCACGGCGAATTGTGCCGCCTCGGTTTCCGGAATCGCCGTTTGGCCGTTCGGCTGCGCGGCGACCTGATACAAGGCGACCTGATCCTCAAAGGTCATGAACTGAAAGAGCGCGGCTTGATTGACCCCCAAGGTCTGCAAGAACGCGGTGCCCTGGGCAAAATCGCTGCTGGTCAATAAATGATGATTGGTGAAAATGCGTTTGATCTGGGCTTCAATCGGTGCGCTGGTATCGCCTGCCTCGGCCTGTCCCAGCGTTCGCAGATCGGCCATTCCCAGCGTGAGCAGTTTCACCGGGCTAATCATCGCCTGAAGGGTCGGCAGGAAGGCAAAGCGCGAGCTGTGCAGCCCTTGCTGAACCTGTGCCAGCAGCGTGCTTTCACCGGCGAAGGAATATTGCGCCGTTGGCGTCGCAATCGCCCAAGCCAACCACTCCGGCCCGCCATCGATAAAGGCTAGCGCAAGCCGTCCCAATTCGGACAGGGCGGCTGGATTTTGCACTAAACGACTGGCAACCGTGACGGTCATGATACGGGCTATCCCTTTTAAAATGTACCGGGCACCAAATGCCCTAGCCTGACGGAAATTCCTTTAACACCGTGGCCGCCGCCGAACCGATATTGCTGAAATCCGTGGTGGCCGATGTCATCATCGATTGGGCGATCTGCATGGCCTGGGAGTATTTAGGATCGCCGGTCGCTAAAAACTGCGCCATCGCCACGCCGACCGCCGTGGTGGCAATCGTCGAGATATTGCGCAAAGCGTCGGCGGCATCCTGCACCGTAATCGCTGCCGTTTGAGCGACGGATTGATAGGCCTTGCCCGCGCCACTGGTGAGCACGACCTGCGGGCTCATCGTTGCGGTTTGCACCTGATTGATGACGTCAACGATCTGAGCGTTAACCGAAGTTGGCTCGGGCATCATGCCTCCTTAATACGAAGAATCCTCGTGCGGTCACGTTTCTATCGGCTTCGACCTTTTGCCAAACGCGCCGCCCATTGGGTTACGCGGGAAACCGCCGCTCCTGCCCGCGTCGTGCTCACGACGATTTGAACGGGCGCAGGATTGGCGGTTAATGGTTTCCCCCTGGCACCGACTCGGGGCCCGGCTCTGGGGCCGACGCGACGGCCTGCGTCGGTGGGATGGGGGCCGCTGCGGCCTTCGCCAACTCACCGAGATCGACGGTCGCCGCCTGGGCGAAGGTTCCGCCCGCCGCGGCCTGGGCCTGCAAAATGCTAATCGCGGCCTGCCCTTCGAGCTTCGCCGCCGTAATAACCTCACCCGGCGAGGGGGGTGTTGCGGGCGGCGTTGGTCCGGGCAAGGGCGTGATAACCGGCGGGGCGGGCGGCGTGGGGGGGGGCGGCGGCGGCGGCGCGGGAAACGGTGCCCCCAACATGCGCGCACAGGCCGCCGTTACTGCCGCCGCGCTGGTCATCCCGGCGTTCTGTTGGCGGTTGACCGCGTTATACATGGCCATCCCCAAGGTCTCGACCATGACCGCATCAAGCATGGCGAAGGCTTGCGACGGGCTCTGGCCGGTCAGCAACGTGGCCGCGCCCGTCACCGAGTCCACGATCCGCGTATTCGTTGTGCCGACCAAATCAACCATTGCCACCTACTCCTACTTTGAAGATGCGGGCACCCGCGCGGGCGACGTCAAAATAAGCGCCAACACTTGGGCGAGGGCTGCCGTGCTCAAGGTTTGACCGCGCTGCTGCGCCGCCACCGCATTGGCCATAGCGAGCCCGAGGCTGTCAGCCATCGCCATATAGGTCATGGCCATCGCAACCGAGGGGGCGGAACCCACTTCCAGCTCTACGGAACCTTCGGAAGCGTCCATCCCGGCCATGCGCCCGCGCCTTTACGACAAACCCGCGAAACCTTGTGAAAGGCGGGGGACCGGAAGCCCGATCCCCCGACCAGACTTAGACCAGACCGAGAATTTCGCTCGTCGCAACACCCGTGGAGGCCGTGTCCAGCACCAGCAAGGTCGACACCGCTTGAGTGGTCGATGCCTGCATGGTCACATAGCTCTGCTGGGCATTGTTCGTGGCATTATGGGCCGCGTTCGACAAGGCTTGGCTGGTCGCCACCATCAGGTTCCCTACGGCAACCGCCGGGGCGTCGCCCAGAACCTTCGTGTTGACCTGGGTGATCGAATCGGTGATTTGGCTGTTTATCGACGTCGGAAAAGCCATCGTTTTCACTCCTGAATGGATTGGGTAAGACGTGGGGTTACGTCTGCTTTATCCCCGTTACCCGAGGATCTTTTTAGTCGCCATGCCCGTGGAGGCCGTATCGAGGGAGTAGAGCAAAGCCACCCCCGCCGTGGTCGCCGCCTGGGCGGTAACATACATTTGCTGCTGCGCCATCGTCGCATTATGGGCGGCATTGGCGAGCGCTTGGGCCGTCGCCTGGTAGAGATTCCCCATCGCGATTGCCGGCGAAATGGCAACAACCTGCGTATTGGCCTGGGTAACGGAGTCGGTAATCTGGTTATTGACAGCAGTCGGGAAGGCCATGAGGAACCATTCCTTTTTTAGAAAAACTACACCGCAGGACCGGATGCGCCCGCCCCTGGAGGCGGATCAATCCGTCAGGCCGAGAGAATCTGGGCGGTCGCCGCCGCATCGCTGGCCGTATCGAGCCCATAGAGCGTGGTAATACCCATCGTGGTCGCCGCCTGAGCCGTAACGAAGCTCTGCTGCTGGGCGTTGGTCGCATTATGCGCGGCATTCGCCAACGCTTGCGCCGTTGCTTGAAACAGATTGCCCAACGCCAAGGCAGGCGAGATTGCCACGACTTGGGTGTTTGCCTGCGTTACCGAATCAGTGATCTGATCGTTAACCGAAGTTGGAAATGCCATCGGGATAATCCTTTATAACGCGGGCGCGCGAGGTTTTCGTCGCCCGACCGATGACTTTGTTACGAGGACAGAATCTTCGTCGTCGCAACGCCCGTCGAAGCCGTATCCAGCGAATAGAGGGTTGCAACCCCCATCGTCGTGGCGGCTTGCGTCGTCACATAGCTCTGCTGCTGGGCGTTCGTCGCATTATGGGCGGCATTGGCCAGCGCCTGCGCCGTCGCTTGATAGAGATTGCCCATCGCAATCGCCGGGGCGTCACCCAGCACTTTGGTATTGGCTTGGGTTACGGAATCCGTAATCTGACTGTTAACGGAGGTCGGAAACGCCATGACTTTATTCCTTTCGGGGAGAATACCGGCTGCGCCGCCCGAAGTGAGCCGCGCGCGGAACGCCTAGAGCCTTAAGCCGAAGCTTAACCGCCAAGCCCTTTAACGCCGGTGCTCAGAATATCTTTGGTTGCGACGCCAGTCGTCGCCGTATCCAGCGAGTAGAGGGTGGCCACACCCATCGTCGTGGCGGCCTGGGCCGTCACATAACTCTGCTGCTGAGCGTTGGTCGCATTATGGGCGGCATTCGCCAGCGCCTGTGCGGTCGCTTGATAGAGATTGCCCATCGCAATGGCCGGGGCGTCGCCCAGCACTTTGGTATTGGCTTGCGTTACGGAATCAGTGATCTGATCGTTTACCGAAGTCGGGAATGCCATTGTCGTTCCTCTTGGGCTACGGAAAGGGGCGCGACCATCCCGGCCAGACCCGGACGGTCCCCACGCTGGTCACGGGTACACCCTACCCCATCGCCCCCTACTGGGATTGGCGTCATTCCTCAAAAACCCCGAGAATCACCCCATTTAATTCGGTCAAAAGAATGATTTTCCCGTTTTACGATCATATATTTCTCCGTATTCCGCAATTAAAACCGCCTTTAACGATAAGATTGCCCGATAAGGATCTAAAAAATAGAAAATTACATTGGTATTCTATCGTCAAAATCGCTTATCGCCCGTCGGCTTGGCCGGAAAGTAAGAATCATTGGGCCTGCGGTTGAATCGCGCATGGAGGGAGATGACAAGACGGCGAAATTAGCTCATTTTTTTAAGATGAGCGCGCTGAGCCCTTTTCCCCCTCCGCCGAAAGCCCCCACCCCGGCGGGGGCAAGTTTGGAGACGATTTTATCCGTCCGGCGGCCCGCGACGCAGACGGCGGCGCTCGTCGTCTCCTCGCCCCACAGCGGCACCCATTATCCCAATGATTTTGTGCGCGACTCGTTGCTCGACCCGCTGAGTTTGCGGCGCTCTGAGGATAGTTTCGTCGATGATCTCGTCTCGGCGGCCCCCGATTTCGGCGCGCCGCTGCTGAAAGCCCTGTTCCCGCGCGTTTATATCGACGTGAACCGCGAGCCCTATGAGCTTGACCCGAAGATGTTCGGCGAGCCCCTACCCGATTTCGTCAATGCCGCCAGCGCGCGCGTCGCGGCGGGTTACGGCACGATTGCCCGCATGGTGGCGACCGGGGCGGAAATATACCGCGCGCCCCTCACCTTCGCCGAAGCAGAAGACCGGGTGCGGCGGCTCTACCGCCCCTACCATGCCGCGCTGGATGGGCTCGTGAACGACACACTCAGCCGCTTTCGCCGCGTGCTGCTGCTCGACTGCCACTCGATGCCCTCGGTGGGAAGTTCCGTGGAAAAAGACGCGGGCCGGATGCGCGCCGATATTATTCTTGGTGACTGTCACGGCACGAGCTGCGAGCGCAGCCTGACGGCGGAAGTTGCGGCCTTCTTCACCCGCGAGGGCTTTCGGGTGGTGCTGAACGAGCCGTTCGCGGGGGGCTTCATCACCCGCCACCACGGCCGCCCGCGCCAGGGCCGCCACGCGCTGCAAATCGAACTTAACCGCGCGCTTTATATGAATGAAATCCGCCTAGAGCGCAGCGCCGAGTTCTACGCCATTAAAGCCGTGATGACGCGCCTGCTCTCCTGGATCGGGCCGGTAGCGACGCAACTGCCGGGGGCGTAACCTCTAAAGCCCGAAGGCGCGCTTCAAGGCCTTGAACGGCTTAATCCGGCAGCCACATTTCTTCTCACGCTCCGAGCGGCGGTCGTCGTCGTAATAGTGCCGATCATAGTAGGTCTCGCGGTAGCTGTAGCCGCGTGAATAGCCATCGTGCCGTGAATAATAGTTCGATGAATACCCGCGCCCCGATCCGGTCGAAACGCAGCCGCTCAGCACGAGCGCCAAACATCCGAAAACAATGAATTTCCCTACCATTCCAGCCCCCTCGGTGCAATTCGGGCCAGAATAAGGCGCGGCGGCTAACGGCGGGCTGACGGCCAGATGAAATCGCGGTAACACGGGGCTGGAAGGTTAGAGCCCAAAGCCGCGCTTCAAGGCTTTAAAGGGTTTGACGCGGCAATTACAGCCATCATTGCTTTTGCGCTCTGCGCGATTTCGGTCCGCCTCGCCCTCCAGGGTATTGTACTGAAACTGCGGCGGCGGAACCTCTGCTTCCCGTTTGGCCTGCAGCGTGAACTGATTGCCCCATTGGCGCTGCCGCCCTTGCTTCTCTTCTTCCCGCGCCTTAACCGCCTCCGGTGCATAATAGTTTTCGATCGCCTGTCGTTGAACATCGTCCAATTGAGTATAGTCTAAGAAGGCCGGCTTGGGGCGGGATTGGCACCCCGCAAGCGCCACAAGCATCAGGCCTAAAAGGACCGAGTAGATTTTTGTGGGGCGCATGCTTCCCTCCCTCGGGAAGCAACTTTAGCGCGCATAACCTCATAAGATTCTGACCAGCACATGAAACCTTCGTAAGGTCAGATCATTCCGCGCAGACGGTGAAGCGCGCCGACTCGTGAGGGTGAATACACACACTGGCCTCAGGGCACAGTGCCCACTCCCCCGCCGCGCCCGACTGGGCAAGCGTGACCTCCGCCACTAGGCGCATCGGCGACCACACCCAAAAACGCCCCTCTTTGCGCGCGTCGGGCGGTGGCTCCATGCCTGCGCCGCTGCCTTCAATGCGGGCTTCGGTGAGCAGCAGCCCCGCCCCGTCGCGCTGCCAGACTTCTTCCCAAGTGGTTTTTTCGACCGAATGGGTCCAGCGCAACGTGAGGTGCGGGGCCTCGCTGCGCCACAGCAAGGCCCCCGTGAGCGTGAGCAGGCAGAAAGCGCTCACGCCGTTTGAATGCGGGTCAACTCGGGCCGCCGCTTCACCTGCCAGCGGTGCCAGAGGAAGAAGGCCAGCGCGCCCGCAAAGCCCAGCTCGTCCGTAATCGGCAGGGCTGCGACCAGCAGAATCGCGCAGGCCGTGGCGATACAGCGCTCCAGCACGCCCAACCGCCCCAGCAGCCAGCCGGTCGCAGCGCCGCCCCACAGAAGAATCGCCAGCACGGCTTTCAGCACGATATAGCCCACCGCGAGCGGCGTTACATTCGTGCCTTGTAGCATCAGTTCCGGCGCGTAGACGGCCATGAACGGCACGACGTACCCCGCCGCCCCGATGCGCGTTGCGATCCAGCCAATTTCCATATGTCCGGCCTTGGCAATCGACTGCGCCGCCAGCGCCGCCAGAGCGACGGGCGGGGTAAGGTCGGCCATAATGCCGAAGTAGAAGCAGAACATATGGGAGATGAGGGGCGGCACGCCCATTTTCTCCAGCACCGGCGCGGCGATGGAGGAGGTGATGATGTAATTCGGAATCGTCGGCAGGCCCGTACCCAGCACAAGGCAGACCACCATCGTCAATAACAGCGCGATAGCAAGATTATCGCCTGCCAGATCAAGGATCATCCCGGCAACCGTGGTGGCGAGCCCGGTCAGGGTCATAATACCGATGAGAATGCCGACCAGCGCGCAGGCAACGCCGACGCCCAAGGCGGATTTCGCCCCATCCGCCAACCCATCGAGCAGCAAGCGCAGCGTTTCCCAGCCTTTCATCGCCGCGCAGAGCAGAACCAGCCCGGCAACGCCCAGCATGAGCGTTGCCGCCACCGACAGCGCGTCGAAGGCGACCAGCGAGCCCAAAGCCGCCCCCAGCGAAATCCACGCCACCGCCCGCACGGGCAGACCACCGATTTTCCCGAAACTGGCCCCGCCGAGAATCAGCACAATCGTCAGCCCCAGGCCAACAACCCCGGCAAACAGCGGTGTGAAGCCGGAAAACAGCATATACACCAGCGCCGCCAACGGCAGAATCAGGTGCCAATTGCGCTTGAGCGAGGCGAAAACAGCGGGGCGTTGGTCGGCCGGAAGTCCTTTCAGTCCGAATTTCCCGGCTTCCAGATGCACCATCCAAAACGCCGATAGGTAATACAGCAGGGCTGGGATAATTGCCGCGAGGGCGATTTCGGAATAAGGCAGTTCCAAGCGCTCGGCCATAATGAAGGCGACCGCGCCCATCACCGGCGGCATGATCTGCCCGCCCATGCTGGCCGTCGCCTCCACCGCCCCGGCAAAGGCCGGGCGATAGCCGAAGCGGATCATCAGCGGAATGGTGAACTGCCCCGTCGTCAGAACATTGGCGACGCCCGACCCGTTGATCGTGCCCATCAGCCCGGAGGAAATCACCGCTACCTTCGCCGGGCCGCCCTTGGTATGGCCGACCGTGCCCAGCGCCACATCGTTGAACAGCCCGATCATCCCGGCTTTTTCCAAGAACGCGCCGAACAGGATGAAGAGGAAAATGAAGGTGGCCGACACCGCTGTCGGCGTGCCGTAAATCCCTTCGGTGCCGAAGGAGAGCGTATCGATCACCTGCACCCAGTCGAACCCGCGATGCAGCAGCGGTTCGGGCAAAGAGCGGCCCCAAATGGCATAGGGAATGAAGATCACGCACAGGATGGGCAGCGCCCATCCCATAATGCGGCGGGAGCCTTCGACCAGCAAAATCAACGCGAGCACGCCGACGATCAGATCCATCTGGTTCGGATCGCCCGCGCGCTGAATAAGCTCACCTTCGAACACCCATTGATAGAAGCCGATGGCGAGCGCCAGCAGCCCCAGGCCCCAATCCCATAGGGGCGGCCCGGCGTGCCCCGTTTTCGACGGCCGAAAGCGGAACAGCGCGAAGGTAAGGAACAGCAACCCGCCGACGTGCAGCGACCGCACAACAATGGACGAAACCGGGCTAAAGGCCGCCGTATAAATCTGCCAAAGGGCGAAGATAATCGCCGCCGCCCAAACGATTTTTCCCGGCAAACCATCGAGCTTCAAATGGGCGGCGGGGTTTTCGGGATCGGCCAGGGGAGCTTCGGTCAGCGGCGGAGCCGAGAAAGCTTCGGTGGGCGGTTTCGTCATAGGGGTCTCACCGATGCCAAGGAAACGGATAGGGGGAATCGCCGGGAACGGTTGCCCGTCCCCGGCCTCGACGCCTTGGGCCTTATTTCACCAAGCCTTTTTCGCGGTAGTATTTTTCAGCGCCCGGATGCAGCGGCACCGGCATGCCCGCCAGGGCTTTTTCGAGCTTAATGTCCTTGGCGGCGGCGTGGGCCGAGACCATCCCGTCCAAATTCTCGAATAGGTTTTTGGTCATGCCATAGGCCACATCGTCCGAAACGCCACTATGGGTGACGAGGAAGTTATTGATGGCGGCGGTCGGCATCGGCGCGTCTTGGCCCTTGTAGGTGCCCGCCGGAATCAGGCTGGGCTGATAGGCCGCATCGCCAATTTTCGCCACCACTTCCGCCGGAACCGGCACGACCGTAATATCGACCGAGGTGGCGAGATCCTTGATCGAGGCGACGCCGAGGCCCGCCGACTGCAAGGTCGCATCCAACTGACGATTTTTCATCAGATCGACCGATTCACCGAAGGCGAGATATTCGACCTTGGCGAAATCGGCATAGGTCAGCCCCGCCGCCGCCAGAATCGCCCGCGCATTCAACTCGGTGCCCGATTTGGGCGCGCCGACCGAAATGCGCTTGCCCTTCAGATCGGCCAAGCTTTTGATGCCCGAGGAATTGGCGGCGATGATCTGAATATAATTCGGATAGATGCCCGCGACGCCGCGCAGCTTTTGCAGCGGCTTCGGATAGCCTGCGTCAGCAACGCCGGTCCAAGCCTGGGAGAGCGCGTCGCCCAAAGTGAAGCCGATTTCGCCCTTACCCGCTTCGAGCAGATTGAGGTTTTCGACCGAGGCTTTCGTTGCCTGCACCGAGGTTTTCGATCCGGCGATGTTCTTGCCGTAGATCTGCGAGAGGGCCACACCCAGCGGGTAATAAACGCCCGAGGTGCCGCCCGTCAGAACGTTTACGAAAGTCTGGGCCTGGGCCGCGCCCGAAACCGCCATCCCCATCGAGAGGGCGACCGCCGCCCCCATAAGCTTTGTCGCTAACCGCATTATCGTTTCTCCCTGCGTTTACGAATGCTTGCCGGATTGCTTCCGGTCTGATGGGAAGAGCTTAAAGGCGAGGCGCAAGGCGGCGCAAGCTGCCGCTGCGACGCTTTGCCCCAACCTGCGGGAAACCACAATTTCCGCTTACGTCAACGTCAGGTTTTTTTAGGACAAAATCACTGGCCTGAAATGCCGAATGCGCATGGGAAGCGCGGCCAGCGCGATGCTTCATTGCTTTTTTATGACCCCTCAAAACAGCCGATTGTCCTGCTGCCCAGGCGTGCCTACAGTTAAAGAAATAAAAAAACCCAAGCCACAGGCTAGGACATTCACAGGAAGGGAAGCGGACGATGGGACTCCCGGCACAATCGAGCGCAGAGGCGCTTTTGTCCGTCAGCTTGGACGATAAATATACCGCTCTCGAGGGCCGGATTTTCCTGACCGGCACGCAAGCCCTGGTGCGCCTGCCGATGATGCAGCGCGCGCGCGACCGGGCGGCGGGGCTCAATACCGGCGGCTTTATCTCCGGCTATCGCGGCTCGCCGCTCGGGGGCTTCGATAAGGCCCTGTGGGACGCGCGGAAGTTCCTGAAGAAAAGCGACATTAATTTTCAGCCGGGGCTGAACGAAGACCTTGCGGCCACCGCCGTGTGGGGCTCCCAGCAGGTGAACCTGTTCCCGGATGCCACGGTCGATGGCGTGTTTGCCATGTGGTACGGCAAGGGGCCGGGGGTGGACCGGTCGGGCGACGTGTTCAAGCACGCCAATGCCGCCGGAACCGCCAAACACGGCGGCGTTCTGGTGCTGGCGGGGGACGATCACACCTGCAAATCCTCCACCCTGCCGCATCAGTCCGAATATGCCTTTATGGACGCCTCAATCCCGGTGCTAAACCCGGCGGGCGTTCAGGAAATTCTCGATTACGGTATGCTGGGCTGGGCGATGAGCCGCTATTCCGGCCTGTGGATCAGCATGAAGACGATTGCCGAATCGGTCGATAGTTCCGCCTCGGTCTATGTCGATCCCCTGCGCGCCCTGCCGATTATCCCCACCGATTTCGATATGCCCGCCGATGGGTTGCACATCCGTTGGCCCGATAAGCCGCTGGTGCAGGAAATGCGGCTGCATAAACATAAGCTCTATGCGGCGCTGGCCTTCGCCCGCGCCAATAAGCTCGATCAAATTATGATCGACAGCCCCAAGCCGCGCTTCGGCATCGTCACCACCGGCAAATCCTACCTCGATGTCCGCCAAGCGCTTGAAGACCTTGGCATCGACGACGCCCAGGCCGCCGAAATCGGCTTGCGCGTGTATAAGGTCGGCATGAGTTGGCCGCTGGAGCGCGAAGGCGCGCGGCATTTCGCCGAAGGCTTGGAGGAAATCCTCGTCGTCGAAGAAAAACGCGCCGTCATCGAAAACCAACTCAAGGAACAGCTTTACAATTGGCGCGAAGACGTGCGCCCGCGCGTGATCGGCAAGTTCGATGAGGAGAAGAATTGGATTCTCCCCTCCCCCGACGAACTCACCCCGGCCCGCATCGCCCGCGTGATTGCCAAACGCATCGGCCGCTTCTACCAGAGCGACCGGATCACCCAGCGCCTCGCTTTCCTCGAAGCCAAGGAAAAGCAGCTTGGCGGCCTGAAAACCGAAATTGCGCGCGTACCCACTTTCTGCTCGGGCTGCCCGCA